>CALBIE010000528.1 GCA_937893495.1 uncultured Verrucomicrobiales bacterium
CGCCAAGCGGGCGTGCCCGGACAAGCAGGTTATTGGCATCGACGGCGATGGTTCCTTCCTGGTGAACGTCCAGGAGCTTGCCACAGCGCACATCGAGGGGATCAACGCCAAGGCCATCATTCTCAACAATCAACATCTGGGAATGGTTGTTCAGTGGGAAGACAAGTTCTTTAACGGCAATCGCGGTCACACTTATCTCGGAGATCCGAACAATCGATCGGCGATTTACCCGGATTACGTCGCCGTGGCCAAAGCGTTCAATGTGAAATGTGAACGCGTGATGTACAAAAAGGATTTGAAGGCGGCCTTACAGCGCATGCTCGATGCAGACGAGCCCTACCTCCTCGATGTCATCGTGCCCTACACCGAGCATGTAATTCCGTTTATCCCGGCGAATCACACGGTCGCGGATATGATCTACCGATAAAAATACCTACCGGAACTCAAAAGGCCGCCTGAGATGGCGGCCTTTTCTGTTATACCAGTGATTAAATTCTACATTCCCATCACCTGGTATCCGCAATCCACGTAGAGCACCTGCCCGGTGATGGCAGCAGCACCATCGCTGGCGAGAAAGACACCGGTGCTGCCGAGTTCATCGGGCAACACATTGCGTTTCAACGGAGAATGCTCTTCATAATGTTTCAGCATGGTTGAAAATCCAGCGATTCCCCGCGCAGCCAAGGTGTTGACAGGCCCGGCGCTGATGCAATTGACGCGGATCTTCTTAGGACCCAAATCGTATGCCAGATAACGCGTGCTGGCTTCCAGTGCCGCCTTGGCTACACCCATGACGTTGTAGTGGGGAATCACCTTTTCCGCTCCATAATAGCTCATCGCCACAATGCTGCCGCCATCAGTCATCAGCGGCGCGGCTCCCCGAGCCAGTGCCACCAGCGAATAAGCACTGACGTCGTGAGCGGTTTTGAAGGCGTCACGGGTTGTGTTCACAAACTCGCCTTCCAGCGCTTCCTTCGGCGCGAATGCAACCGAGTGCAACAGTAAATCGAGCTTGCCAAACTTGCCGCCTGCTTCCGCGAAAACATTGTCAATCTGAGCGTCATCCGTCACGTCGCACGGAATCAGCAAAGTATCCTCGCCAAACGTACTGACCAGATCCTCAACGTTGCCTTTCAGCCGATCTCCCTGATACGTGAATGCCAATTTCGCGCCTGCGTCGTGCCACGCCTTGGCGATCGCCCAGGCGATCGATCGCTTGTTCGCCACGCCAAATACCACACCCGTTTTTCCTTCCAGCAATGCCATAGTCCCTAAGCAGTAAATGATTGGCCCTCTCCGTCAAGCCGTGAATTCAATCACGTTACCTTCCATTGTTTTTCTTCCGGCTTTACCACCGGTTTGGGCTCCACTGGTGTGGCGACAGGTTTCGATTCCGTCGGCTTCGAGACCGGCTTCTGATCCACGGGCCGGTCGAGCGGCTGTCTATTCTCTACGGGCTGACTCTTTGATTCGATTACCACGGGCTTGGAGCGCTTGATTTGTTCACTCAACTCAATGGTGTGCCGTCCCGCTCGCCGACGAAATGATTTCTGAAAGAATTGACTGTTTGGAATCGTGACATGAAACCCCTCGGCATCCGCCAAAACCGTGAACAGAAAAGTGATATCCACGACTCGACCCCCAATTTTGTCCGTCGGGAAATCCAGCTCATCGCCGACAGAAAACGGCTTAAAAATCACGAGGAACAGTGTACACAGAAAATTGCACAAAATGCTCCAGACCGCGACAAACCCCACCGCCACCATCGCGCAGATCGCTCCCACAGTCGCAATGATCGTGTCGAAAGAAATGAACACGTTGAGGATGAGAAAAAGCGCTATGCCGAAAATTGCCATTCGCGCCCCCTGCCCCAGCTTGTTCTCGTTGATCTTGGGAACTCGGGTTTTCAGGCCACGAAACAGCCCTTTTACTCCCACGATTCCAGCGATGGCCGCCCCAATTATCAAGACGGTGATGACCAGTTTGGACATCAGTTCGGCGTTGCTCAAAAAGTCCGGCATGGAGCGAGCATACCGTTCCATGGACCCGATTGCACGTCATCAATCTCAGTCGTGATTTTTGTTTCACGACACCGCGGACTATGGCAGATTTTCAACCCTCGCTATGAAAACTCTCAATCGTCGTCAGTTTGTTCAACAAGCCAGCCTGCTGGCCGGGACCACTTTCCTCCCATCTACCCTGATTTCCGCGCAAAAGAAACGGGGCAAAAACGCCATGCAGCTCAGCCTGGCCGCCTATTCATTCCGGAACTATTTCCGATTCATGAAGGGTAAGACGCACAAGTTTGAAGAACCGGAAATGACGATGTACGATTTCATTGATTTCTGCGCAAATCACCATTGTGCCGGCACCGAATTGACCAGCTATTTTTTCCCTGCGGACGCGGATGCAAATTACTTCAAGAAAATCAAGCAACATGCAGCCAACAAGAAAATCGCTATCAGCGGCTCGGCGGTTGGAAACAATTTCTCGCTACCGCACGGTGAAGCGCGAAACGCTCAAATTACCTATGTGAAGGAATGGATTGATAACTCAAAGATCATGGGAGCACCGCATATCCGGATTTTTGCCGGAAAGGAACCCAAGGGGATGTCGGCCGACGAGGCGGATCGTCTGGTCGTCGAAGCGCTCATTGATTGCTGCGAATACGCCGGCCGACACAGGATTAAGCTTGGTCTTGAGAATCACGATAGCATCGGTAACGCCGAACGTCTCATCGGCCTTATTGATAAAGTGAAAAGCCCCTGGTTGGGCATCAACCTGGATTCGGGAAATTTCCGAACCAAGGATCCTTACAAAGATTTCGAGCGCTGCGCTCCTTACGCGGTAAACGTTCAGTTGAAGGTGGAATTACAACCCCTCGGTGGCAAAAAGGAACCGGCCGACTTGAAACGGCTGGTCAAACTTCTTCGCCAGGCAAAGTATGACGGATTTGTCGCGCTGGAATACGAGGCCAAGGAGAATCCGTACGAGGCGGTGCCTGGCATATTGAAAGAAATTGGAAAGCTGCTGTGAGCCATTGAATATCGCCGCGGTCACCGACGGAATATCTGTTTCGCTCGTCGCAATCTTTGGGTCAAGGCTTGAATTCCTCGGGCATCACGACCGTGGTGTCCAGAGGTGCCTGTTTTACATGGCGGTTGAACCAGTCCGTCATTTCCCAAAGGACATGCTCGACCGATTCGAGCGCCTCGTAGTTGTGTGACTCGTGCGGCAGCATCACTAATCGCGCCTTGCCATCATTTCCGCGAATGGCATCAAACATCCGTTTGCTCTGTAACGGATCCGTCGCCGGGTTTGTGTCGGCGGCGCCATGTATCAACAACAGAGGTTCATTGATTCGATTGGCAAACATCAGTGGTGAAATCCGCGTGTAGGTTTCCGGCGCTTCCCACAGCGAGCGCCGTTCGTTCTGGAACCCAAAGGGGGTTAGCGTACGGTTGTAAGCCCCACTGCGGGCCACCCCCGCTCGGAACATATCTGTGTGCGCCAGGAGGTTTGCCACCATAAATGCACCATAGCTATGCCCTCCGACGCCTATGCGTTCCGGATCCGCGATTCCAATTGAAATGGCCTTATCGACCGCCGCGCGTGCGCCAGCAACGATCTGCTCAAGAAACGTGTCATTGGCCTTTTTCGGATCCCCGATGACCGGCAGCGTCACATTATCCAGAACCGCAAATCCCTGATGTACGAGAAACAAATGGCTCGCCCCGGCATAATTCGGGAACCGTTGCAACGAGGCTTTTGCAGTGCTCGCGGCATCGGCATTTCGATAAATCCTCGGGTACGCCCACATGATCGTTGGCAATGTGGGATCCCGCTCCGGCACGTAGTTGGGCGGGAGATACAATACGAAGGATAGTTTCACTCCGTCATAACGTTCATAGTTAATCAACTGTCGATGCACCCCTCGCAGTTCAGGAAATTCATCTATGAAATCTGTCAATGGGTCGAGGGAACCCTCGGGATACGTACGGACAAAATAGTTGGGAGGCTGACCGGCCGATTCCCTGCGCGTGATGAACCGCGACGCATCCGGCTCCAATAATGCGACTACTGACTCATGGGAATACTCGCCGCTTGTAAAAATCCGTTCACGTTCCAATCGGGTAAGATTCAAGACGTCAAGAAACGGTCGTTCTCCCGACGGAGAATTGCCCTTGCCAGCGAGGTAAACGGAATTGTGGTGTACCCGCATCACAGATTGTCCGTTGGGCATTGTCCTCATCAGCGGTGCGCCCGGCATCCTGAGATCTTCGACGGTCGCCGCGTCCCAAAGCAGGCGTTTTGACTCCTCCGCGTCATCTGGATTAACCAGCAGCATTCGAAACTGTTTCCGGGAGTAATCGTATTCCTGAACAATGCCGACGCTGGAGTCTTCACCCCAACTCATGGCGGAGAAACGATTCTCGCAGCGAAAAAGCTCTTGGGGAGAATCCGCAAAGGGAGCCAGGACACTGACCATTCGATCGCGATGAGAGATTAGAATTTCCGGATCGCCACCATCCAGAGGTTCTACCCACGTCAACTCTGCGGGAGCGGTTGGTCGCCAATGATAATGTCGTGGCCCCTGTGGCACACCCGTAGCGGAAACACCTTTTCGCACCGGCAACGATGCAAGATGAAAAACCATAATCCCCTGCCGATTCCAGACTTGCACATCCCGTGCGAATGCACTCATCGGTCGTCCCTGAGGGAAAGGTTTTTGCAATAATGATACCAGGAAGTATTGCCCATCTGGAGACGGCTCAATTCCGGCGAAAATATTGGCCTCGCCCACCGGCGTTGTCTCTCCGGACTCAGTGTTAACCAGTGTCAATTGTGAGGTCGCGTAATAGTCCAGCATGGCCACTTCGCGTTGAGCCTCAAGCAATACGTTTTGATTCAATTCGACATCAACCCCTGGCGCGATACCGGACTCTTCTACGATGGGCCCTTCCGGCAATCTCAACTGCCCAGGAAGATTGCCACGATTCTGAGATACCACCTGGCACAACAAGGTCTTACCGTCGGGTAACCACTGAAACGGCACGCCCAAAGCCGCATTAATCGGAACCCCTTTAATGCGCTTTAATCTTCCCAGTTTACCGTCTCCGATGTACAGCGACACATCGCGAAAACCGACTCGGAGAAAAGCAAAGAAACTTCCGTCGGGAGACCAGACAGGCAAACTGATTAACGAATCCTTTGGCAGACGAATAGAAATTTCCCTGCCACCCGATACGGGCTTGAGGCGCAGGTCCAGACATTGGCTGGCCCGTGCAGGACCATTGTTTTGCGGATTTATGGGCACCCCAGCCAGATCGAGAACACGCCCAGCCAATCGTGACAACGGCGGATGCCGCTCAGACCGATAAATCAGCATCCGGTCCCGTTGCGGGTTAAAGAGAACAACCGGCGAGGAAGCACTCTGCAGGTAGTTATGAATCAATTCTGGCGCCGTGCGATAATTCTCCATGACGGCGCCAGAAATCGTAAAATTGCCAGCACAACTCCCGGCCAGAACGACACACCACCACACAAAGAATCTGCTCGGTTTGAAAAAAATCGACCGCATACAGTTGATGAGAGTGCCGTGCATAAACATAGTGCCCGAATTTCTACAAACATCAAGTAAT
The DNA here is from genome assembly GCA_937893495.1 of uncultured Verrucomicrobiales bacterium. GTDB lineage: Bacteria > Verrucomicrobiota > Verrucomicrobiia > Limisphaerales > JAYPXF01 > CALBIE01. Next base: position 5,643 of record CALBIE010000528.1, read on the forward strand.
CAGATACTTGGACAATTTCCTACGGTGAAAACCCCATGCTTTGAAATCCCTTGATCTGAACGCCTGTTGCTCCTAGTTTCCCCGTGCTTTCGCTCGATTGCGCGGTTAGCTCAGTGGTAGAGCATTACCTTGACACGGTAGGGGTCGCAGGTTCGAACCCTGCACCGCGCACCATTTACCCCCTCATTTGGCGCGCTTACCAGATCCCCCTGATCCGAGTGATGGAGAAATGGAACATACTCTTGCCGCGACGAACAAGATGCATTATTTCGCCTATGGTTCAAACATGTTGACCGTCAGGCTTCGTGAACGAGTAGCATCGGCGAAACCGGTCGGACGGGCGAGCCTGCGTTGCCACCTGCTCCATTTCAACAAGAAGGGGATTGACGGTTCGGGAAAATGCGATGCGTTCGCCACTGGTCAGGAACGAGATATTATCTGGGGTGTCCTTTTTGACATTTCAACGGAGGAAAAACACCAACTCGATGAAATTGAAGGGCTGGGTTCCGGTTATGAAATTAAGAGGGTTAACGTGGAACTGGGTTCCGGCAATATTCAAAGTGCGTTTACCTATTACGCGACTGCCACCAATTCCAATTTGCTTCCGTTTGAATGGTACAAGGCTTTTGTCATCGCTGGAGCGATCGAGCACCGCTTACCCCGAGAGTACGTCAACCGATTGAAACGAATCCGTACTCAACCAGACCCACAGACTGATCGGCAGGCGGCCAACACGAGAATCCTTGGACTTCAATCCTGAAAGGTCTTCGGCCATGCGGTCGTTCGGTCCGTGTCTATCTCGATCCAGAATCCATTCCGGTTTTTTCTTGCGACCCCGGCAACCGAGTTGCACAAACAGGCATGCGATTTCAGTTCTCCCTTCTTATCATCACGATGGTGTTTGCAACCGGTGAACCAGTCAACGCAGCGACTCTGAAAACCTCCCGTGACCGAAGCGTAAAACAGCGGAATATCCTTTTCATTCTTTGCGACGATCATCGTTATGACGCGATGGGCTTCATGGGACATCCGTATCTGGAAACACCAAATCTGGATCAAATGGCCCGGAACGGAATTCACTTCGAAAACGCTTTTGTAACAACGTCGCTCTGTTCCCCCAGCCGCGCGTCCATTTTGACCGGGCTCTACGCGCACAATCACGGAGTAGTGGACAACTACAATCCCGTCGATCCCAATCTCATATACTTTCCGCAATATCTCCAAAAAGGAGGATATGAAACAGCGTTTATCGGCAAGTGGCATATGGGCAACGACGACGCGCCACAACGAGGCTTTGATTACTGGCTCGCCTTTAAAGGCCAGGGAAGTTACTGGCCCGATGGGCGCGGCACCTCGCGCAAGGTGCCACAAAGCGATCTTTCCGGCTACAATGTGAACGGTCGCAAGATTCCGCAAAAAGGATATATCACCGACGAACTGACTGACTTCACCATCAATTGGATTTCATCCCGCCGATCGAACAAGCCGTTCTTTCTCTATCTTTCGCATAAAGCCGTTCACGCCGACTTCGTTGCTCATGATCGCCATCTCGGGCGTTACCAAGGCAAGACCTTTCCCTATCCAAAAAGCTATTACGACACGCCGGAGAATTACAAAGACAAGCCCCTCTGGTTGAAGAATCAGCGTAACAGTCGGCATGGTGTGGATTACGCTTACAATCTGGAAAAGTTCGATCTTCAAGAATACCACCGCCGCTACTGCGAATCACTCCTGGCAGTGGATGAATCGGTCGGACGCATCAACCAATATCTGAAAGATGCCGGCCTGTTTGAATCGACCCTCGTCGTTTACATGGGCGACAACGGTTTTCAGTTTGGCGAGCACGGCCTGATCGACAAGCGCGTCGCTTACGAGCACTCCATCAAAGTACCTCTCCTCATGCAGTGCCCCGAGCTATTCAAACCTGGTTCAGTGATCTCCAGTGTCGTAGCCAACATCGACATCGCCCCGACCCTGCTAGCCGTCGGCGGAATTCATACGCCAGCCCACATGAACGGCGCAAATTTCCTGCCACTCGCAATGGGTAAATCCATTCCCTGGCGAACCGGGCTACTCTACGAATATTTCTGGGAATGGAACTATCCGCACACACCCACCATGCACGCCATACGCGGCGACCGATACAAATACATCCGTTACCATGGTCTGTGGGACGTGAACGAACTCTACGACCTCCACAAAGATCCCGATGAGCTGACAAACCTGATTTTCAGTCCGGCACATCAGGCCATCATCCAGCGGATGAACGATCAGCTCTGGGACGAGTTGCGAAAATCAGGGGGCGACACATTGGCGCTCAAGCGCGACCGAGGCAACACGTTTCCAGCCCGCTTGCGCGGGAAGGCATCCCAGGGCGAATTCCCGAGCGAATACTTCAAGCCTCTGCCACCGGTGAAATAGCACAAGTTTTCCGATGGCCAATCCGCCTGTGTTCCCGCGCCCGGGTTTCGACTGCTTGCTTTCGTTTTCAAAAAGGGACAATCATCCTGCCGATCTCCCGATGATTACCAAATCGTTTCAATACCTGCGAACCATCGCGGCCCTGTTCGCTTTATCTATTGTTGCTTTGCTCAATGCCGGCGACAAACGGCCTCCCAACTGGGTTATCCTGTTCGCGGATAATGTCGGATACGGGGATCTCGGCTGTTACGGCAACCGATCGGTTAAAACTCCCAACATTGACCGCCTGGCGAATGAGGGGGTTCGGTGCATGGATATTTATGTCGGCTCACCAAGTTGTATGCCCTCCCGCGGCGCACTGCTGACCGGACGCAGTCCGGTTCGCAACGGACTGAATGAACAACTCTGGAAGAATGTATCTGAGGAACAGATTGGCCTGCCGCACCGTGAAAAACTGCTTCCACAATACCTGAAGGCGGCTGGGTACATCTCGGGCTGTTTCGGTAAATGGAACATCGGTTTTGCACCGGGCAGCCGTCCCACGGAACGGGGGTTCGACGAATTCTTCGGGCATGCTTCAGGCAATATCGATTACTATTCCCATCTCTACGACCTTCGCCCCGACCTGTATCGCGGGACGAACTCCGTCGAGGTGGAGGGTTACAGCACTGACTTATTCACGGACGCCGCGTGCGATTTCATTAAGCGCAACAAAAACAAACCGTTTTTCTGCTACCTGCCCTTCAACGCGGCACATTACCCAAACAAACGCAACAAACGGCCCGGACAGAATTTCGACTGGCAGGTGCCGGATAAGTATTTGAAACTTTACGGTTCGGCGGCAACCGAACGAGACCAGAAGAAGCGCTACCTCGCCGTGCTCTCCTCGATCGATGATTCCGTCGGCCGAATTTTGAAAACCATCGATGATTCCAAACTCAGGGAACAGACAGTGGTCGTTTTTCTTTCAGACAATGGCGCATTCATGCTTCCAGGAAGAGGCTTGGAAGTCGCTTCCAATTATCCACTGCGTGGCGGCGGAGTCACTTTGTGGGAAGGTGGAATTCGGGTTCCCTGCATCATTCGATGGCCGGACCGTATTCCCGCCAACAGCACGTGTGCCGAACCTTTGTCGGCAATGGATATTCTTCCCATGGTTTTGAAGGCTGCAAACGTCGCGTTACCGGAAAAAACAATCGTTGATGGTATTGACCCAACGGAAGTGCTTGTCGGAGAAAAAGCATCTCCTCACTCCGCGCTGTTTTTTGAGTGGGGCAAAGAAATTGCAATTCGGAAAAGAAACTGGAAGTTAATCCGGCGAACGTCCAATGACGCATGGGAATTATATGACTTATCGAGCGATATCACCGAAACACGCAACTTGGCCGCCAGGTTTCCGTCGATCAAAGAGCGACTGGAACAGGAACTGACGAATTGGTTAAAAAACGCCCGTGAGGAAGCAAAAGAATAGAATATTTAATTACGCCGACATCGGTCTCGGCTACGGTGAAAGTCAGAGACGGGGTTCCAGAAAAAGAAAGGCACACGAAACCTGTGCCTTGATTCTTCGGCGCACTTACTGCACGTAAAACATTTCGTTCGCCATGAAAAGCGAGTGGGCGATCTTTTCCCATGAGGTCAGGGCAGGTTTATCCTTGAAGGGGCCTTTCGTCAAACCCTGATTGAGCTGCTGAAACACCTTGCGACCATCCACGTTCTTCTGCTTTGCCGCCTGTTTGCTCATCGCGATCGATGCATACCGATCCTTCTGCATCTGTTCAATCTGCTCCTTCACGGCAGCGGCATCGCCGTCGCGGTTCTCCATGTAGAAGCGCACACCAAGGCGAATTTCCTCAGATGCCGGCGGACGACCGTAAATCCTCTCGTAGAGATAGTTCAATCGGTCCTTCGCATCGGACATGTTCCGGAACTGGGTTTCATTGACCAGACTACGGGACTGCTCGATCACCAGCGGACTGTTCATCATGAAAAGCGCCTGCAAGGGAACCGTCGTCTCACCGCGCTTGCTGTTGGTGAAATTTGGATCGGCGAAGTCGAACGCAAAAAGCGTCTCCTCCAATGAACGTCGATCCACGTAGCCGTAAATCGTCCGACGGAAAGAGGAAAGATTCACGGGACGACCATAGAGCGTGGTGTCCAGCTTCTTGCCGATCGCGAGAATCGTGTCGCGCAAAGGTTCAAACTCGATGCGACGGATGTTCTGCCGCCAGTAGAGGCGGTTGCGCGGATCCTTTACATGGTCACGGGGATCATACTCACTGCTCTGCTGGTAGGCGTTCGACGACACGATCAACTTGATGAGCTTCTTCACCGACCAGTTGTTCTCCATGAAATAGACGGAGAGCCAGTCGATAAGCTCGCGCTGATCAGGGGGTTCGGACTGTACGCCGAGGTCGTCGGGGGTCGGGATGATGCCGTCGCCGAAGAGGTGCATCCAGACCTTGTTGACCATGACGCGCGCGGTCAGCTTATTGTCCTTGCTGGCGATATCACGGGCCAGTTCCAACCGGCCGCTTCCGTTGGAATAGGTTGTGCGCTTCCCATCGGAGAGGATTTCAAGAAACCGGCGCGGCACAATGTCGCCCTTGCTCTTTGGATCACCTTTCACCAGGATTGGATAATCGCGCGGCTTGGGGATATCCGTCAGACCATGCACTTTGATGGGAGCACCCGGGTGGGTAAGATTCATCGCCGATATGGCCTGCCGGGCACGGTTCCTCTGATTTTCAAAATCTCGCCGCTTACGATTCAATGCCGTCCCCTTCAGATTGGGAAACATCTTCGCGAACTGTTTCCGATTCTTCAGAATTTTTTCCATGTCCTCGATCGTCTTCTCATGCGGTTTGATCTTTTCCGCGTAGTCGTTCGCATAGAGCCCCTCGGGCTGGTGAATAAGCGGCATGTCGTCGTCTTTTGGCTCCGCCGAATTGGCGAAGATGCTGTACATGGAATAATAATCGGCCGTGGGAATCGGATCGAACTTATGGTCATGACAACGCGAACACGCGACGGTCAATCCAAGGAACCCCTTGCTTACGACATCAATGCGGTCATCGATGATGTCATCGCGCACGTCCATGAACCGGTCGCCCAGGGTCAGAAAACCCAGCGCGGCCAGATCGTTCGGATTGCGAAGTTTGATCTTGTCGGCCGCCAATTGCTCGATGATGAACTGATCGTAGGGTTTGTCCTGGTTCAGCGCACGGATAACATAGTCGCGATAGGTCCATGCGAACGCGTACGCCGGGTCGTTCCGACGGTTCGTGTTGCCGCGTGTATCGGCATAACGCGCGGTGTCGAGCCAGTGCCGCGCCCAGCGTTCCCCGAAATGGTCCGAGGCTAGCAGGGAATCAATCACCTTGCCAATGGCACCAGCGGATTTATCTGCAAGAAAATAGTCCAGATGGCGCGGCTCGGGAGGAAATCCTATCAAATCCATGTAGAGTCTCCGAATCAAAGTGCGGTCTTCAGCGCGCGTGTTCGGTTTCATACCCTTGCCTTCGAGCTTCGCGAGAATAAAGGCATCAAGAGGGTTTTTGACCCAACTCCGATCGGAAACCTTGGGAACGGCAGGCTTACGCACATCCTGAAACGCCCAGTGATTGCGCACCTCCGCGCCAGCCTTGACGAGTTTGCCTTTGATTTCCCGCGGATCAGGAGCACCCATTTTGATCCACTTGTCAAAATCGGCGATGACCTTTGCAGGGAGCTTTTCAGCGGGCGGCATCTCCAAGTCCGAATCCTTGTAGGAGATGGCCGTCATCAACAGGCTCTTACTCGGATTTCCAGGCACGATGGCAGGCCCGGATTCGCCACCGGTAAGCAGCCCTTGCTTGGAATCAACCAACAACTCCCCTTTGACCTTCTTGTCAGCGCTGTGGCATTTGTAACAGTTCTCGATCAGCACCGGACGAATCTTCGATTCGAAAAAGTCAGATTCGGCCTTGGAGAGTTTCGCGGCAGTGGCGGGACAAGCCAGGACAGCCAGCACGGTACCAGCCACTAATCCGAAGTAGTTCTTCATAGTCAATGGGTCGTTTAGATAACTCAGGCAATCAACCGCTTGGCAATGCTGCCAAAGTTGTCCGTGAGACGAAAATCGCGGCCATTGTGCCGGTATGTCAACTTCTCGTGATCAAATCCCATCAGCGCCATCATCGTGGCGTGCAAGTCATGAATGTGCATTTTGTCAGTCACGGCTGCAGCACCGGTTTCATCCGTTTCGCCATAGCGCTGTCCACCCCGAACGCCTCCGCCGGCCATCCACATTGAAAAACCGCGCGAGTTGTGGTTGCGTCCGCCCGCGTCACCGATGCTGTCCTGCGCGCGCGGCGTGCGGCCGAATTCGCCACCCCAGACCACAAGCGTTTCGTTGAACAAACCACGCTCCTTGAGGTCTGCCAGCAACGCCGCAATCGGGCCGTCGATTCCGTTGGCGACCTGCGCCAATCGGTCCTTGAGATTATTATGATGATCCCATCCACCGGGCGCCCAGACCTGAATCATCCGTACCCCGCGCTCGACCAGACGCCGGGCGAGCAACATCTGTCGGCCGGCCGCGGAGGTGCCATAAAGTTCGCGGGTCTTTGCGTTCTCCTTGCTGATGTCAAACGTGTCAACGGCCTCGGTCTGCATGCTGAAGGCCGTCTCGTATGCGTTGATCTGCGCTTCAAGTTTGTCGTCCTTCTTGAGCTTCTGGCTCTGGAGCGCGTTGAGCATGTTCACGTAGTCAAGCTGCTTGCGCTGCTCGGGAACCTCCATGTAAGGGTTTTTGATGTTGCGAATCATCTCATGCACCTTGGTGGCAGCTGTGTTGATCGCCGTACCCTGATACATGCCCGGCAGGAAAGCCGAACGCCAGTTTTGAGAATTGCCACCGCCTCCACTGCGCAAGGCGATGAAGCCAGGGAGGTTTTTATTTTCCGTTCCAAGCCCATACACCAGCCAGGCTCCGACGCTCGGCTTGGGCAGCCGCAGCGAGCCGGTGTTCATCATCACCGTAGCGACGGAGTGCGACGGGATGTTAGTGTGCATGGAATTAATTACCGCCATGTCATCGATATGCCTGGCGAGCTCCGGCCAGATTTCCGGCACATGAATTCCGGACTGGCCATGCTCTTTGAACTCGTATGGCGATGCCATCAACTGACCGTTCCCTTCCTTCGTACCGTGCAACTTCTTCAATTCCGGCTTGTAATCCCACGTATCCACCTGCGACGGCGCACCGCTGGAGAAAATCTGGATGATGTGCTTGGCCGGAACATCGTAGTGCGCGTTCTTCGGCGCCATGGGATTCAACGAAGCCGCGTGCGCGGAAGGAGCGAGCAAACCGTCATCCGCCAACA
>CALBIE010000529.1 GCA_937893495.1 uncultured Verrucomicrobiales bacterium
CAAAGCCCGCGGCTATTGGGTCCGTTGCCGTACTGGTATTTGGACTTGGATATGGCGTGATCGTGCGGGGTGAGCGTTCCCTGGGTATTGATTTTCGCGGGGGCGATTCGATGACTTATACCTTCAGTCAGCATACGGACGTCGAGAAACTCCGAACCGTGATGGCGGAAGTGAGCTATACGGAGAACAACCAACTGAAAAAGGTCGAAGGCGACTCGATGATTCAATACCAAAAGAATCTCGGCGACGGCGCGGAGCACCTCCTGGTAACCGTGCCATCGGGTGCCGGGCCGGCGACCACCGCCGCGTTAATGAGCGGCCTGCCGGATGCTGGATTCAAAGAAATTTCTGCCGAACAAGTGGGGGCCGTTATTGGGAAAGAAATTCTCAAATCAGCCTGTCTGTCCGTGGTGCTGGCGCTGTTCGGGATTCTCTTTTACGTCGGTGTGCGATTCGAGTTTTCGTTCTCCGTGGCGGCCGTCGTGGCGGTGTTGCATGATTTTCTGATTACCATCGGGTTGTTTCTGTTGATGGGCCGGGAACTGAGCGCACCAATTGTGGCGGCTTTGTTGACGGTCATTGGTTTTTCCATCAATGACACCATTGTTATCTTCGATCGAATTCGCGAAGACTTGAAACTCGGTATTCGCGGGACGTTTAAAGAGGTGATTAACACGGCCCTGAATGAGACGTTGAGCCGCACGATCATCACGTCGGGCACGACGTTGTTGGCGACGATGTCGCTGGCCGTTTTTGGAGGTGGCGTTATCAACGACTTTGCGGTGGCGTTGCTGATTGGCGTCGTGGTGGGAACTTATTCCAGTATCTACGTTGCGTGCGCCACGGTGTTGTGGTGGCACAAAGGGCAACGTCCGAAGATGGCCAGCGCGCAGGTGGATATGACCGGCGTGGTCGTGGATGTGCCCGCTACCGTAGTGCCATAATCGGTGCTCGGCAGCCGTTGCGGGCGGGCAATCAGGTGGACCGCAGGCGCATGAGCACTGATTGATCCTGACAATTTGCAAGACCCATGGTGACTCCGATTGAAATAACGGCCTGGCACTATGCGGGATTCATTCTAGCGGTCCTCTTCTTCCTCGCGCTTGACCTCGGCGTTTTCCATCGCAAGGCGCACGTGGTGCGATTTCGCGAGGCGATTGCCTGGACGGCTTTCTGGATTTCCATCGCCACGGTTTTTGCCAGTATCGTGTCGGTCTATCGTGGGTTCGAGGAAGGTACGGAATTTGTGACGGGCTACCTGATCGAGTTATCGCTGTCGATGGACAACGTCTTCGTCATTGCGTTGGTCTTCGCCTACTTCCGCGTGCCATCAAAATTTCAACACCGCGTTCTTTTCTGGGGCATCGTCGGGGCGCTGCTTATGCGGGGTGCCCTCATCGCCGCTGGCACCGCACTGATCCAGCAGTTCCACTGGATGCTCTACGTGTTCGGCGCATTTCTCGTGTATTCCGGCGTCAAGATGCTTTTCTGGGATGAAGACGCGGGAATCGAGCCGGAGAAGAATCCGATTGTTCGCCTGACCCGCAAATGGTTTCCCGTCAGCGCGGCGTTTGATGAACAACATTTCACGACTCGCGTGGCCGGGAAATGGGCGCTGACGCCGCTGGCGATAGTCCTCGTGATGGTTGAAACCACGGATTTGATCTTTGCCCTCGACTCCATTCCCGCCATTTTCGCCGTCACGCAGAAGCCATTCATTGTCTTCACGTCAAACGTCTTTGCGATTCTCGGATTGCGTTCGCTTTATTTCGTGCTGGCCAACGCAATCGAGTATTTTCGTTTCCTCAAATATGGACTTTCGCTCGTGCTGGTGTTCATCGGAGGAAAGATGTTGCTCGAAATGGCGGACCTCAAGATAGATGTCGTCGCCAGCCTCTATATCGTTGCGGGCATTCTATTGACATCCATCGTCATCTCGATTTCTTCGGCTCGGAAGGGCGGACCTTCCGAAGAGGAAGAGGATGCGCGGGAAAGAGCGGAGGAGGCTGAAGAGAACGAGTCGGAGGCCAGGAAGAACGTTCTCCCGGAATCTGAATCAACTGAACCCAACGACAAAGCCGCCGACTCATGAAATACCGGTGGAATATTGCCCCGGCCCAGGCGGCGCTCGCACAACATCTTTCCTCCGAATTGAATATCTCGCCGCTGGTGGCGCAATGCCTGCTTAATCGCGGACACTCGGAACCGGAATTGATTCGGCGATTCATCGAACCTCGCCTGCGTGATCTGGCCGATCCGTTTCTGCTTCCAAATATCGCGCGCGCCGTCGAACTGCTCTATCACACCCGCGAACTCGGCGAAGCCCTCGTGATTTTTGGCGATTACGATGTGGACGGAGTCACGTCGACGTCGATCCTGCTCGAAGTTTTTCGCGCCCTGGGCTGGAACGCGCATGCCTACCTTCCGAGTCGGATGGACGAGGGCTATGGTTTGAGCCGGGACGGCGTGGAAAACTGCCTGACCAGATTTCCGACCAAACTGCTGCTGGCTGTGGATTGCGGTTCAACTGCGGTTGAATCAATCGAATGGCTAAAGGCGAAAGGCGTGGAAACGGTCGTGCTGGATCATCATCAGGTTTCTGATCCAGCGCCCGAACCCGGTGCGTTGGTTAATCCGCAACTGGGTAAAGATTTTCATGAACTCTGTTCGGCGGGGCTTGCCTTCAATCTCGCGCATGCCCTTGTGAAGAAAGGGCGTGAATTGAACGATGCCCGAGCGAACGATTTCGATTTGAAACCTCTGCTCGATCTGGTTGCGCTGGGGACGATTGCCGATCTGGTGCCGTTGACGGGCGAAAACCGGATACTGGTGTCGCGCGGACTGGAACGACTGACGAACACCACGCGCCCCGGACTTGTCGCGCTGATGGAACTGGCCCAGTGCGGCGACCGCATCGGTGTTTATCAAGTGGGCTTTCAAATTGGTCCGCGACTGAACGCCGCCGGCCGATTGGAGAGCGCTGAGGAAGCCTTGCATCTGTTAATGGCGGAAAGCGAGAGTGAGGCTTTGCCCATCGCGCAATCGCTGGATTCCCGGAATCGTGAGCGACAGGAGATTGAGCGAGGCATCGCCGAGCAGGTAGTCGGCGCGGTCAAGGCAAGGTTCAACCCGGAGCGGGATTACGTCATCGTCGAAGGGCAGATGCGCTGGCACATCGGTGTGGTCGGCATTGTTGCGTCCCGTGTTTTGCGGGAGTTTTACCGGCCGTCGATAATTCTTGGCGGGGACGGCAATGAATGGCGTGGTTCCGGTCGAAGCATTGAGGGCTTCGATCTGGCGGCCGCTTTGCGCGAGTGCGACGATTTGCTTGAGCGTCATGGCGGTCATCCGATGGCTGCCGGATTGAGTATCCGTCCGGAAAACATCGACCCATTGCGTGAACGGCTTAATGACATTGCCCGAAAATCGCTGACTCTGGAGAAGCTGAAACCGCCACTGAATCTGGACGCAGAGATACCGCTTGAGTCGATCAACATGGAACTGCTGGAGCAACTGGCCACCCTGGAACCGTTCGGGCAGGCTAACTCGCCCGTTCAAGTTGCCATTCGAGGCGTCAATGTGATTGGGCGCCCGCGAATTCTCGGGAAAGGGAAGAATCATTTGAAGCTGCGCGTCGGCAGTGGCGCCACGGAGATGGATGCGCTCTGGTGGAACGCGGCGGATCAGAAGATACCGGACGGGTCATTAGACATTGCTGCCGTGGTGGAGATTAACGATTTTCGGGGCCGCCGTTCTCCCCAATTGAAGGTTCTGGATATCCGTGCCTCTGCCTGAATCGGGCTGGTGACAGTAATTACTTTTCTCCGCGCGGGAATACGCGGAACATTCAGCCATGGTTTCCGCCGTCATTGTTGCCGCCGGCAAAGGCACCCGCATGGGGCCGAACGTGGACAAGCTGTTTCTCGAAGTGGCCGGGAAGCCTATCGTCGCCCACACGTGGTCGAGGTTTGATGCGTCGCCGACGATTGATGAAATCGTGCTCGTCGTGCGGGAGGGAATGCAGCCGGACTTCGAGAAAATTGCCAGGGAAAACCGGTTCACCAAGCCGTATCGAATGGTGGCAGGTGGAAAAGAACGTCAGGACTCCGTGTGGAACGGGGTCCGTGCAGTTTCAGAATCGGCGGAAATTGTGGCCATCCACGATGCCGCGCGTCCGTGCGTGACGGAGGAGATCATCAGGAATTGCGTGATTGCCGCCCGGGAAACGGGAGCCGCAGTAGCCGCCAGTCGAGTGACCGATACGGTGAAAGAGGTAAACGCTGCTGGCGTGATCGCCCGGAATATCGACCGCTCCACGTTACGCGCGGTACAGACGCCACAGACTTTCCAGCGGGGAGTGATTCTCCGCGCCCTGGCGAAAGTTCGGGAATTGGGCCACCAGGTGACTGACGACACAGCCGCCTGCGAGCTGATCGGCCAATCCGTCCGACTGGTCGAGAGTGAGACTCCAAATCCAAAAGCCACGTCGCTGACGGATTTGCCCTATCTCGCGCTCCTGCTCGCGGTGGAATAATCTTCAGACTTCCAGGCTGAACGGTTCGCTGAAACGTCAATTCGTCAATGAAACCGGGAATTGGTCCCGGTTCTTCTGATTCCTTGCCAATCAGATTGAACGCGCCTAGTGTCGGCGAGCGTCAATTCAACCATCATGAAAAATCGTCTCTTTTACGGAGTTCTTATTCTCGGACTGGGTATCAATCTTTTTCTCGGGAGCCGGGTTTATCTGCTCCACGCGGCGACCAGCGACGAGGACACGCAGTACCAGAACATGGAGCTGTTTGTCCGGGTGATGGAAACAATCCGTAGCCATTACGTGGACGGCGACAAGGTCAAGTATCAGGACCTGGTTCATGCCGCTCTCAAAGGCATGGTGAATTCACTCGACCCTCACAGCGAGTTCATGGAGGCGCGGAAATACACCGAGATGAAGAAGGATACCGAGGGCGCATTTGGCGGCATCGGCGTGGTCATTGGGGTGCGGACGAATGACGTCAATGAAACCTACCTGACAGTCATCGAACCGATGGAGGGAACGCCCGCCAGCCGGGCCGGAATTTTGAGTGGTGATCAGATCATCAAAATTGAAGGGCGTACGACTAAAAACTTTACGATTGAGGACGCGGTCAACATTTTGCGCGGGCGACCTGGAACGAAGGTGACCATTACGATTTCCCGGCCCTCGAACAAAAAGGAATTTGACGCGGATCTGACCCGGGCAGTGATCAAGGTGGCGTCCGTGCGAGACTTCGAGGGAGGATATGCTTTCCCGGTTGACGAAAACGGTATCGGGTATGTGCGATTGCGTCAGTTCGGTGAACAGACGGACGCTGAACTGGAACGGGCCCTTAAAAAGATGGAAGAGAAGGGGCTGAAAGGCCTGGTGATGGATTTACGCCATAATCCCGGCGGACTGCTGGATCAGGCGAAAAAGGTTACCGAGAAATTTCTTCCGCGCGGAACCCTGATTGTTTCCACCGAAGCGCGCAATGCCGAGGATCGCAGTCAACTCAAGGCGAGCGGAAAGACCCCCCATCCAGAATTCCCGATGGTGGTCCTCGTCAATGGCGGCAGCGCCAGCGCGTCTGAGATTGTGGCGGGTTGTCTGCAGGATTTGAAACGCGCGGTGGTGCTCGGTGAGCAGACTTTTGGCAAGGGCTCCGTACAGAGCATTCTTCCGCTCGCGGATGGTTCCGCTCTCCGACTGACAACCGCCAAATACTACACGCCGAGCCATAAGGTGATTCACGAGAAAGGCATCACGCCCGACATCGAAGTGCGGATGACCGACGAGGAGGCGCGGTTATTAATGATCAAGCGGTCTCATGTTCGTGCGGATTTGATCGAACCAGCCGACCGGGACAAAGTCGCCGAGGTCAGTGATCGGCAATACGACCGGGCGGTGGATTTGCTTAAAGGACTGGTGCTCGTGGGTAAGGACGGCCGACCCGTTGACAAAGTATCACAGGCCGAAAAAGTAGCGCCGGAAAAGAAGGCACCGGTCAAATCCAAAGCGAAACCCAAGGCGAAGAATCCGGCCAGGAAGACACCTGAGAAAAAGGCGCCGGAAAAGAAATCGGACGAATAGTCCGCCCCGCTGTTTGTTGCTCGCCGTAGAAACTTCCTGCGATGAAACCAGTGCCGCCGTGGTGCATGACGGGCGGGTGTTGGCGAATATCGTTGCCTCGCAGATCAAGCTGCACGCGGAATACGGCGGCGTCGTTCCCGAATTGGCGACCCGCGAGCACCTGAGAAACTTTCTCCCCGTCGCCCGACAGGCGTTTGATGCTGCGGGAATTACTCCGGATAAAATCACCACCGTCGCCGCGACCATCGGGCCGGGATTGCCGCAAGCCCTGATGATGGGCGCGCGGGCCGCCCAGGGTTTCGCCTTCGCGCTAGGCCGGCCATTTTACGGGATTCATCACCACGAGGCGCACCTGTATTCCCCCTGGATTGTCGGCGACCCACCGGCGGCCGATTGGCCTGCATTCGAACCCAATATTTCGCTCATCGTCAGCGGCGGCCACACGCTGCTCGTCCACGTGAAAGGTGAGCTCGATCACGAAGTTCTCGGGGGCACCATCGACGATGCGGCCGGCGAATGTTTTGACAAGGTGGCCAAACTCATCGGTCTCCCTTATCCGGGCGGGCCGGAGTTGGATCGGTTGGCGGAGGAAGGGGATGCGAAGGCGCATTCATTTCCCCGGCCGATGATGAAGGACAAGGGCGATGATTTCAGTTTCAGCGGATTGAAGACCTCGGTCCGCTATTTCCTCCGCGACCATCCGGAAGTGATCCGCGACGACCGTAAGATTCGAGATTTGTGCGCCAGTGTGCGGGCTGCGATTGTCGAGGTGCTCGTCACCAAGGCTCTTCGCGCCGCCGGGCGATTGGGCGTGAAATGCATCACGGCCAGCGGTGGTGTCACCTGCAATATCGGATTGCGCCGCTCGCTGGCGGAACGTTGCAAACGAAATGGACTGATGTTGCGCCTTGCTGAGAAGTCGCTCTGCACCGACAACGCCGCGATGATTGGCCTGCTCGCGGAGCGAAAGATACGGGCAGGAATTGAACCGACCTCCATTGATACCGATGTCCGACCGGGTTGGCAGTTGGAGTAGCACTGCGCTCGAGATACATGTTAGAGTTTGAGAGGCGATTTCAAAACTGTAGCAGCCGAGGTAACGAGGCTCTGATTTTTTTTGCCCAACATTGGGTGAGCCTTCTTATGTCGGCTGCTACCAGGTTCATGGAGAGAGATGGGGCGAGGGGGCGACCCGGTTGCCGAATGAATCAAACAATCTGCCCAATCACTTTGCCCTCCACAAACGTCAGTCGCTCGTTCCGCCCGAGATGCGGATAGGTCAGTTGATTTTGTTCCAGTCCTAGCTGATGCAGAACGGTCGTGTGGATGTCGCGGAAGTGAACCGGGCTTTCGATCGCGCGAAGACCTATGTCATCCGTGGCGCCGACCGTCTGCCCGCCCTTGATGCCGCCGCCCGCCAGCCACATCGAGAAACCAAGATTGTGATGATCGCGTCCGCGACCCGATTGCGCCTCGGGTGAACGGCCGAATTCGCCGCCCCACAGGACCAACGTTTCATCGAGCAGACCCCGGGTTTCCAGATCGCGTAGCATTCCCGCCACGGGCAGATCCGTCTCGGCGGCTTTGCGCAGATGGTTTTCCTCAATGTCACCGTGGGCGTCCCATTGCATGTTGCCCGGTCCGCCCCCCGACACCACGCACACAAAGCGAACACCGTTTTCCACCAGCATCCGGGCCATCAGGCAGCGTCGGCCGTAATCGTTCGTCGGTTCGCTGCCGATGCCGTAAAGGTTCAGCGTCGCGCGTGATTCCTTGGAAAAATCAAACAACTTGGGCGACTCGGTCTGCATCTTGAACGCCAGATCGTAGGCATTGATTCGCGCGTTGAACTCCTCGTCGCGTGGATCGAGATGAGTCTCATTGAGATAGCGGATGAGGTCTAGCGTGCGCCGTCGCTGCGCCAGGGTAATGCCCTCCGGCAGGTTCAAGTTCAACACCGGCCGGTTGCCGGGACGAAACATCGTCGGTTGATAGACCGCCGGCAGGAATCCATTGCCATACATCGGTTGACCCGCTTCCAGCGCTCCCTTCGGATCGGGCATGACGACGTAGGACGGTAGCGACTCGGTTTCGGAACCCAGCCCGTAGGTGATCCACGATCCCATGCTGGGAAATCCCGGCACAACACGGCCGGTCATCACCTCGTACTGCGCGGCGGAATGCACCACCTGGTCACCGTAACACGAACGGACGACCGCCAACCGATCCGCCATCCGGGCCGTGTGGGGAAACAAATCGGAGATTTCCAATCCGCTGACGCCGTGTTTCGTAAAGGTCCGCTTCGTGCCGAGCAATCGAGCGTCGCTTTTGATAAACTGATACTTCGCCTCCCCAAACTCCTTGGGCCGCACCTGTCCGTCGAGTTTGTTCAACAACGGCTTGGGATCAAACGTCTCGATGTGACTCGGCCCGCCGGCCATGAACAAAAAGATGACGGACTTGGCCTTCGCACGCTGATGCGGCTTGCGTGCGGCCAGTGGATGGGCGGCGGCGCGCGCCGTTTGTTGATGCAGGAGCGATGCGAGGGCCACCGATCCAAAGCCGCAGAAACTGTCGCGGAAAAACTCGCGGCGGGTGCGGGTCAACCGGCTGTGTTCGCCGGCGAAGCGCGGGGTAAACAGGTTTTGCGGATCACTCGACATACAGGAAGGCGTTGAGATTGAAGAGCGCAAGCGCGAATTCCCGCAGCGGCTGATCGCGAAGAAACCCGCGAGCATACTCGCGCTCGTTCGCTGTCGGCACCCGACCGGTGGCGAGCTGGAAACCGCGTTCAATGATCCGGTCTGGTTCGTTGGACGATTCGTTCTGAAGTCGCTTCGCGAAAGATTCGGCCAGGGCGTTCGCCAGCGTGCCGTTCAACATTTCCAATGCCTGGGGCGCGTGCGTGCTGGTCTCGCGCCGTCCGCAACTGGTGGTCAAGGCCGGTTGATCGAATGCCTCCATAAAAGGCAGACGCAAATTGCGTTTGGCGATCAGGTAGATCGAGCGACGGTCATGTTCCGTCGGGTCCGACGTGACCTGCCACTGTTCCGGCTTGTAGAGCAGGCCGATCAATTCGGCATCCACCGGCACAATCACACTTTTTCCACCGGCGCGAACGGACAACCGCCCGGACACGTGCAGCATTGCATCGCGAATCTCCTCGGCCGAAAGCCGCCGTCGATTGAAGCGGGATAGCAACCGATTGTCCGGATCCAGTTCGGTGGCAGCCTCGGACGACGACGGACGCGCGGCCTGCTGATAGGTGTTGCTCAAAAGAATGAGGCGGTGAAGCGGTTTCATGCGCCAGCCGTTTTTGATCAATTGAGTCGCCAACCAATCCAGTAATTCGGGGTGACTGGGTCGATCTCCATGGCTGCCGAAATCATTCGGTGTCTTGACCAACCCCGTGCCGAAGTGGTGCTGCCAAAGGCGATTGACGATGACGCGGGCGGTCACGGGATTTTTCTTGTCCGTCAGCCAACGCGCCAGTTGCGTGCGCGGATTCGGGCAGTCTGCCGGCAACTCCGGTACGGCTTCGTCCACCAGAATGGACAAGGGGCGGGGACCGGCCGGTTCGCCTTTCAAATTCCATTCACCGCGCTTCAGGACATGAATGGCGGTGCGCGTTTTGAAATCGTTGTGAATCGAAGGAATCGTGGGTGGCGACGGTGGCTGCGTTTTCTCGATGGCCGCAATTTTCTTTTTCAGCCGGGTTTGTGTCTGCTCGTCGTCGGTCTTTCCCAGTTGATCCCGCAACTTCTTCAACTGCGCCTTGATGGTCCTGGTCTTCTCCTCAAACGCCTTCTTTGCTCCGGTCGGTCCCAGCAGAATGTCATTTTCATGGGTTGCCGCCAGGTAGGCCTGGAGTCGGTAGTAATCCTTTTGTGAAATCGGATCGAGTCGGTGATCGTGACAGCGGGCGCAGCCGACCGTCAGCCCGAGGAATGTCGCGCCGATGACGTCCGTGCGTTCGGTCAGCACCTCGTTACGGCTCAACGCGATGTCGGGATTGCCCGCATTGCGCCGCACCGGACCGAGTCGATGGAAGATGACGGCGGTCTGAAGTGCGGGGTCTTTCGGATCGATTTCATCACCGGCAATCTGTTCGGTGATGAACTGGTCGAACGGTTTGTCAGCGTTGATGGAATCGATGACGTAGTCACGGAAACGCCACGCGTCCGGCAGGTGGCGATCATATTCGAATCCCTCCGTTTCCGCATAACGCACCGTGTCCAGCCAGTGTTGCGCCCATCGCTCGCCAAAGTGAACGCTGCCGAGCAGTTTTTCGATGAGGCGCGGGTAGGCATCGGTCGAGTCATCATCGACGAACCCTTTGATGTCTTCCGGGGTCGGCGGCAATCCGGTCAGATCGAAGCTGACCCGACGAATCAATTCCGCGCGGGATGCGGGCCCTGCGGGTAGCAGTCCGGCGGCTTCGACCCGTGCGAGAACAAACTGGTCAATCGGATTCTTGATCCGGTTGGAATCCTTGACTGCCGGCGGAGCTGGATTGGCAATGGGCCGAAAGGCCCAAAACGCGCGGGCCTTTTTTATGTCGTAGGGAAACGCGGTGTTCGAACTCGCCTTGCCCGTTGCTCCGAGTGCGACGATCGCGTGGACCGCAAAGGCAACCAGGACCGCGCTCACTTTCCTGAGAGAGCGAACGCCTGTGGCGGTTGCGGATTGGCCGATCATGTCTTGGGTGTCGATTTCGGAGTGCTTGCCAGCTTAATCAAGTGGAGCTACGAAATACAAAGACGAATTCCAGCGGGTGGGATTCAGTGGCGTGTCCGATCATTGTCCGTGAGGAGCGCGGCCTTGAGGCCGCAGAAACGTCCAATTGTTAATTTTGCGTCCGAGTATTCGAAAACTTTTCTCACCGGCCACGTTTCTGCGGCATGAATGCCGCGCTCCGGTCGGAACGCCGTTCCGGCAGCTACCGCTGGCCGCGAGGCGCGGCCAGCCACACCCGGGGCGGGTGTGCTCCCCAATTTCAAAATCCTGTATCAAAGCATCGACCCTAGAATCCACGGCGCAAATTCCTCGTCGCCGATTCCCGCGATCTCGCTTTTCGTCTGCTCGCCGTTCGCCACGGCAATAATCTGGTCGAAAATCTCTCGCCCGACATCTTCGACCGACCGCTTTCCCTCCAGGATTCCGCCGGCATTGATGTCCATGTCGTCCTCCATCCAGTTGTATAGCGGCGTGTTCGTCGCCACCTTGATGCATGGCGCGGGTTTGCAGCCATAGACACTGCCGCGACCGGTCGTAAACACGCCCACGTTGCACCCGCCCGCGACGAGTCCCGTCATGCTCACGGGATCAAAGCCGGGCGTGTCCATGAAACCCAGGCCCGGTATGTTGATTTCTTCCGCATATCGATACACCGCGGCGAGCGGCGATTGCCCCCCCTTGGCCACCGCGCCGAGGCTCTTTTCGTAAATCGTCGTCAGCCCGCCCGCCTTGTTTCCAACGCTCGGGTTGTTGTCGATGGACACCTTGTTCTGCCGCGCGTGGTCCTCCCACCAATGAATCAGGTCAACGATCTTTTCACCGACCTCGCGCGAAACGGCGCGGCGGGTAAGCAGGTGTTCAGCGCCATAAATCTCGGGGGTTTCGCCCAGCACCGTCGTCGCGCCGTGACGCACCAGTTCGTCCGAGGCAAAACCCAATGCGGGATTCGCCGTGATGCCGCTGTTACCATCAGACCCGCCACAGTTCATCGCCAGCACGAGTTTGCTCAACGGTTGTTTCGTGCGCTGAACGTCATTGACCTTGGGTAGCATCTTTTCGATAGCCGCCACGCCGGCATCGACGGTCTTTCGAATGCCGCCGAGCGTCTGAATGTCCATGGTGACCGGTGGCAATTCACCCTCGCGCAACTGGTCGAGATGTTCGTTGCGCACGATACCCTGCACCTGGTTGACTTCGCAGCCCAAGCCAATGAGCAGATAGCCACCCACGTTCGGATGCCGCGCGATTCCGGCGAGCACCCGCTGGAGCAACCGCGTCGGTTCGCCCGGATCATTCGCGCAGCCGCTGGCGTGCTTGAAGGCGATAACGCCATCGATGTTCGGAAACTGTTTGCGGAACTCCTCAGTGTGGAACCGGTCGGCCACGTATTTTGAAACGGATGCCGAGCAGTTCACGCTGGAAATGACCGCAATGTAATTGCGCGTGCCGGCCTTTCCGCCCGGTCGTGAATAGCCCATGAAATGCCCGCGCTCGTGTTCCGGATAAAATTCGACCGGCCGGGCGTCCTCACAAAAGGCGTAGTCGCGGCCAAAGCTTCCGAGTTCCACGTTGTGGGTGTGGACATGGTCGCCGGGCGCGATGTCCTTCGTGGCGAAACCAATCGTCTGGCCATACTTGAGAATCCGCTCACCGCGACGAATGGCGCGCAGGGCGAACTTGTGTCCCGGCCCGATGATTTCGCGAATGGCAATATCTCCATCGTCAGTGGAAATTGTCGCGCCTTTCTTGACCGGGCGTTTCAGCACGGCGACGTTGTCGGCGGGATTCAGGCACAGCGCGTAGTCGCTGAGGTTGATAGTTGAAACAGTTTCAGGCATCGCTGTGTTCTCGACTGTAGCGCAGCGACCGGTGAGAAGCCACAAATGTCATTGAGACTCGCACTTCAGTCGATTAGCCTTAACAGACCGCAAACAGGTGTGAGCGCAAAAACTCCAAATTCCAAAGAAGCTTCAAATTCCAGCTTCGTTCGCCAAAGCCTTGCGAAGGTCCAACTACAGCCCAACGTCCTCCGCACTCGATCAGTTTTCTGATTGGAATTTGAAGTTTGGAGCTTCGTTGGAGCTTGAGGTTTGGAGTTTGAATCTTCCTTCGTCCCGGACCATCGCGCCATCACACGCTCCCCAATTCCAAACCACCCCATGAACGACTCGCCTTCCTACCATATTCCCGACAACCAATCGAAGCCGAAAGGCGGCCCCAACTGGTGGATTATTGGCGGATTGGCGGTGTTGCTGACCCTGTTACTGGGGGTGGTCGGTATTGCAATTGGGGCAAAGACCTGGGCGAAGAACACGGTGGAAAAATTTACGACGGTCGGGCCGATGAAACTCCCGGCATTGACCACCACCGACGAGGACTGGCGGGCCCTGCAACAACGACTGCACGCGTTCAAGAAACTCGTCGATTCCGGCGAACCGGCCCAACTGGAACTGACCGGCGACGATCTCAACGACCTCATTCAGCGCAGCCCGAAGCACGGCCAGTTCAAGGACCTCGTATGGCTGGAGATCAAAGGCGACCAGATTACGGGCCAGCTCAGCGTTCCGCTGAAGGGTATCAAGGCGCCGATGCT
>CALBIE010000530.1 GCA_937893495.1 uncultured Verrucomicrobiales bacterium
GTCGATCGGCAGGTTGGTGCCTTGCTCAAACGTCTTGATGACGAGGGCCTGGCCGACAATACGATCGTGTTCTTTCTCGGCGATCACGGACGCTGCCACATTCGCGGGAAGCAATTCCTCTACGACGGCGGCATTCGCATCCCGTTGATCATGCGCTGGCCGGGTAAGGTCACCCCGGGTCAGGTGAGCAAGGATTTGGTAATGTCGATCGACATCTGCGCCACCATTCTGGAAGCGGCGGGCATTAGCGCTCCAGTCCCGTTGCACGGAAAAAGCCTGTTCAGCCAGGAGGTCAAGAACCGCAAGCATGTCTTTGCGGCGCGCGACAAGATGGACGAGACGCACGACTCCATGCGGACGATCCGTTCCAGGGATCACAAGCTGATCCTCAACCTCATGCCCGAGCGGCCGTGGTGCCAATACAACCGTTACAAGGAAGGCGCCTATCCCGTTCTGGCCGAGATGAATGTTTTGAATCTCAAAGGTAAACTCACGCCGGAACAGGCCGCCTTTTTTGCGCCCACCAAGCCAGAAATTGAACTGTTTGATCTGCGCAAGGATCCGCACGAAGTTCACAACGTCGCGGACGATCCCGCTTATACGAAGGTCAAAGCCAGGCTGCTCGCGGAATTGAATAACTGGCGAAAAAATGTCATTAACGATCGGGGCGTGTCGGAAGATTTTCGCGCCCGGGAAGTTTTTCCGGCGGCCTTAACCACCAATACGGTGGATGATTGGGTGAAAGAGAACGCTGGAAAATACGACTTCAACAAATACGGCTGGCCGGCGTGGTATCCCACCCGAACGTTGTCCGAGTGGGAAAAGGCGCGCGCCAAATGGGAACCTTATGTGATGCGCGGTCCCAGCGAGAAAGTCTCTCGCCCTTCGATCAGTCATTCGAACAAGAAGAAGAAGGCCAGAAAAAAGAAGTGATGCACTTGTCCTCCGCTCAGTGGTTCGGGCGACGTATTTCTCGGGTCTGTGCAATGTCTGCGATTGGACGCTACTGGCGCTCAATTGCGGAGGATGGCCGCCTGGCTCGGACGGTTTCATGTCCGTCGGAGCCTTCGAACTGCGGGAAGGCGAATTTATCGCGGTCGAGATCACGAATCTTGACGCCGGCGGTTACGCCTATGCCGTCTGGGCAGATTCTACTGATAAAGCGGTGACGATCTACTGGCACAATGATTCAGATAATTCATTACCAGCTCATGAAACGCACCCAACTCCATCTCCTTTGTGTCCTTTGTGCCTTCGTGGTTCACGCCACAGATCGCCCGGCCTGCGCCGAAGCTTCGCCCGTCCGGCCTAACGTTCTTTGGATCGTCTCCGATGACCTGGGAGTCGAGTTGGGCTGCTACGGTTATCCCGACGTCGCCACGCCCAATATTGATCGACTGGCCGCCGGCGGCCGGCGCTACACCCACGCCTTCGCAACCGCGCCCGTCTGTTCTTCGTCGCGTTCCGCGTTTCAAACCGGGCGTTACCAGACGTCCATTGGCTGCCATCACCACCTTACCCGTGACAAAAAGGAATTGCCCGACTCGGTGCCCACCGTCACCGGCCTGATGCGCCAGGCCGGCTACTTTGTCTGTCAGGGATATGGTATCGCCGACGAGTCGAAGTCCGCGAAATTCGGCGTCAACTTCGTTTACGACCGGAAGACTTTTTTCGCCGGCTACGACTGGTCGCAACGCAAGCCGGGGCAGCCCTTCTTCGCCCTGGTGCATATCGGCGAACCGCATCGCGAGTTCGACAAAGCCGACCGGCCGCGACCGAAGGCGCCCATCCCGCCTTATTATCCGGAGCATCCCGTGACCCGCGCCGATTGGGCGAACTACTTGGCGACGATTGAGGAGCTGGATCGGAAGCTCGGCGCCGTGCTCGGCCGTCTCAAGACGGAGGGCGTATTGGACAACACATTGATTTTCTTTTTCGGCGATCACGGCCGCCCGCACGTTCGGGACAAGCAGTGGCTTTACGAGGGCGGACTGCACACGCCGCTCATCGTCAGTTGGCCTGGCAGGGTGGAACGCGGGGTTGTTGAAAAGCGAATGGCCTCATTGCTCGATATGATGCCGACTACTTTGGCTGCCGCGGGAGTCAAGGCACCGAAACTCCCCGGCCTCAATCTGCTTGCCGATGATTGGAAGGGGCACGCGATGACTTTCGCCGCCCGCGATCGTTGTGGCGACGCGCCGGATCGCATTCGTTCCGTCCGCACGCGTGACTTCAAATACATCCGCAATTTCCATCCCGAGATCCCGTATCTGCAGCACAGCGGCTACAAGAAGCTCGCCTATCCCGTCCTCGCCCTCATGAAGGTGATGCACGAACAGGGTCGTTGGAACTCCCCCTTCATGGCGGATACCCGTCCTGCGGAGGAACTCTACGATCTCCACGCCGATCCTTACGAGATGAAGAACCTCGCCGCCGATCCGAAGTACGCCGGAAAGCTCGCCGAGCTGCGCGTGGCCGTGGACAAGTGGATCATCGACACCGGCGATCAAGGCGCCAATGACGAATCCAAAACCGTGGACATGGACGCGCTGATGAAGGGGAAGTGGGACTATTACGTGAAGACCATGAAGAAACGCGGCCTCGATCCGAAGCTTTCCGACCGTGCATACCTGAACTGGTGGAAGAAGGAACTTGGCGTCGAGTAGGCTTGCGCTATTTACCGAAACGGAGTCCCGTTGCCCGGTTACTCAGTGCGGGCCAATCTTGCCGATGAAATCCCGGAGACTGATGGCCTCCACCGTTTCCGACAAAGGGTGGGAATCCCCCGAGGGGATGACGATGAATCCCCGGCCGGCCCGCAGGGTCGTCATGCTTTCGGTGAAGCCTCGAGTGATCTTCGAGGACAGGGTTCTTTTGATTTCCACGGCCCTACGCTTTGTGCTGCCGGGCTTTCAGCCCGGATTCGTGGGGAACGGACACCACCGGGAGAGATTTCCCCGAAAGGGATTTTCGCGCATTGGGACGATGAACCCGTTTTGCCGCAGATTCAGGAAAGCCGCAGATTGACTCCTTATCCGTGGTTTCCTTGAATCTGGGGCAATTGCTCTGTCCGGTTCATCGAGAGAGCGAGATCGCGGCTCTGCCGTGCGGGCAAAGATTTCGGCGTGAATTGTCTGGCGGTGACCTCCAACAATTGTTGAATCTTGTCCAGGAAAACATCGCGAACGGACGTCCGATGAATTGCGGTGTGGCGCTGTTCTTTTGCAGACATGGGTATTTTTCAATGAAACGAATCCTTGCAACGCTCACTGTTCCCGTGCTGTCGCTCGCGCTCACCACGATTGACTTCGCGCAATCCGCTGAATCGAATCAGGACTTCGGCAAACTGATCTTTCACGACGAATTCGAGCGGACCGAGTCGCAGGAGCTGAAGGACGAACCGGGCAACGATTGGACCACCAGCAGCGATAAGACGGCCGGCGGTCGCAAGCAGGTTGATTTGCACGACGGGGCGATGCACATGCACACGGCGGAGAATGCGAATCACGCGGTTTCCACTCGCCACGAATTTGCGTTCGCCGATGGAACGGTCGGGATGCGGTTCAAGCTCGACAACGACGGCGATAAACTCCAGTTGAACTTCGCCGACCTGGCCTTGAAGACCGTCCATGCCGGCCATCTCTTCGACGCCGTTGTCAGTTTGAAGGACGTGTCCTTTGACGACAAGAAGACCGGCTTGATGAATCTGGAAATCCGGGCTGCCCGTGCGAAGGGATTCCTGACCGTTGAGCAGCAGGCGGCGCTGAAAACGAAGAAGAAATCGTTCAAGAATCCAATCACCAAGGGCGGGTGGCACGAACTGCTGGTGCATGTCGTGGGAGACACCATCACGGCGGTCGTGGACGACCGGGAAGTCGGCCGATTCCAATCTGAAGGCTTCGCCCATCCGACGAAACGGCTGCTGCGGCTGCTGGTGCCCGGCGCGGCCTGGGTCGATGACGTAAAAATCTGGCGGAAGCGGTGACTCTTCCCTCAATCTTTCCCGAACACCTGAATAACATGACGATCATGAATGAAAACATCACCCGGCGCACCGCGCTGAAATATGTTGCCGCTGGCACGGTTGTCGGCATGGCCACCGGCACCGAGGACGCCACCGCGGCTGTTGCGGGAACCAAGACTACCGACGCATGGAGCCGGACTCATGACCGCGTGTGGCTTGGCGGCGAGTATTGGGCGAATCCGATGGAGGACTGGCGGGTCGTCAAGGGCGGCGTGGAATGCCAGAGCATGGGCGGCAACCGCAGCATCCATTCGCTCACGCACCAGATCACGAAACCTGCGCGGGGCTTCGAGATGTCGGTTCGTATCTCGCGGCTGGAAGTGAAAGGGAAGGATGCGGGGGCGGGATTCCGCATCGGCGTGCGCAGTGAACTCAACGAGCATCGGAGCAACTGCTTTGTCGCCAAGGGTCTGAATGCCGGTGTAGCGGACGGCGGGCTGTTGCTGGGGCCGAAGACCGCGCCGCTCGATGCCGCCGCCAGTTTGAAAGACATCGAACTTCATCTCACGGGTGCAGCAAAGGGTGCGCAGG
The DNA here is from genome assembly GCA_937893495.1 of uncultured Verrucomicrobiales bacterium. GTDB lineage: Bacteria > Verrucomicrobiota > Verrucomicrobiia > Limisphaerales > JAYPXF01 > CALBIE01. The sequence goes on from CALBIE010000530.1 coordinate 4,556, forward strand.
TTGAACTCACGCTCGAAGCACGTAAGCCCGGCGTGGGTAAGAGCCTCGCCAGGCTGACCCACACTGTCCCGGCGGACACGCTCCTCGGCAACGTGGCGTTGGTCAGCAACTTCAGCGCACCAGGCGGGCGCAAAGGCGGCAAGCGCAGCGGCAAGGCAGCTGCGGGAGGTTCCCGTCACCGGTTCAGCAACTGGACGATGGCAGGGGACGCCTTCACGGTTAGTCCCCAGCAGCGCTTTGGTCCGCTGCTCTGGTCCATGTATTCGCTGAGTGATTCGCGCACGGACGAGGGTTTTGTGATGAAGCTCAGCGCGCTGACGGGTCCGCTGGGCAAGGACGACAGTCACGCGGTGGAACTGCTCGTGCAGCGCGGTGGCAAATGGCAATCGCTCGGGGAGGCGAAGCTGGATCCCGATGCGTGGGTCGCCACATTCCGCATTCCCAAGTGGGATGCGAAGACGGCCACGCCCTACAAACTGGTGTATCGCGAGCGGCACACGGACGGCCCGGAGACGCCGGACGAATGGACCGGCACAATTCGTGCGAATCCGGTGGGCCGGCCGTTGCGCATGGCGGCGCTGACCTGTCAGAACGACTACGGCTTTCCCTATGAACCCGTGGCTCGCAACGTCGCGAAGATGGATCCGGATCTCGTTTACTTCTCGGGTGATCAAATCTACGAAAGCCACGGCGGCTTCGGCATCATTCGCGATCCGGCGGGACCCGCGATTCTCAATTACCTGCGGAAGTTCTATCAGTTCGGCTGGTCGTTTCGCGAAGTGATGCGGCACCAACCCACGCTTTGCCTGCCGGATGATCACGATGTCTTCCAGGGCAACGTCTGGGGCGAGGGTGGTGCGAAGATGAAGGGATTGGACGCCGGCGCTTCGTCCAAGGGCGGTTATCGCGAGCCGGCCCGAATGGTGAACGTGGTGCACCGGACGAATGTCGCGCATCTTCCCGATCCGTTTGACCCGGTGCCGTGCCTGCAGGACATCAGCGTGTATTACGGCGACATGGTTTATGGCGGCGTGAGCTTCGCCATCATCGGCGACCGTCAGTGGAAGAGCGGACCGGATCGCGTCGATACCGGCAGCGGCCGGGCTGACCATGTCATGGACCCCAAGTTCGACTGCCTTGCGCTCGACAAGCCGGGCCTCGTGTTGCTCGGCGAGCGCCAGGAGGCGTTCCTGAAAAAGTGGGCGCAAGACTGGCGCGGGCACACGCTCAAGGCGGTGCTGAGCCAGACCGTGTTTGCCGCCGTCGCCACCCATCACGGCAAGTACGACGGCTATCTGAAAGCCGATCTCGACTCTGGCTCCTGGCCGCAGACGCCGCGCAATCGCGCGGTGGAGATCCTGCGCCCGTCGATGGCCCTGCACATCAACGGCGACCAGCACCTCACCACGCTGGCGCAGTATGGCGTCGAGCAACAACGTGACGCCAACTGGTCGTTCTGCACGCCCGCCATTGCCGCCGGCTATCCCCGCTGGTGGCGTCCGGACGAAGTCGGTATGCCGCACGAGAACCGTCCGAAGCACGGCCAGCCCAACACTGGCGAGTTTCTCGATGGCTTCGGCAACAAAGTCTTTGTCTATGCGGTCGGCAACCCACAAGTCGGCAAGGCACCGAACCGCTACAACAAGGCCCACGAAAAGGGCAGCGGCTTCGGCTTCGTCACCTTCGACACGGTGAAGAAGACCTACACCATCGAATCGTTCCGCTTCCTCATCGACGCTACCGACAGCAAACCGTCGAATCAGTTCCCCGGCTGGCCAGTGACCATTCGCCAGGCCGAGAATCGCGGCGAAAATCAAATCAGCTAGACAAACCCGAAAAACATTTCGGACAATATCCCGGAATGAACAAGACACTCATCACCACGCTCGCCCTCACGCTTTCCTCGACACTCTTCGCCGCGGATCGCGGCACCCTGATCTTCGAAGATGATTTTGAACGCAACGAATCGCAGGAAACCAAGGACGAGATTGGCAACGGCTGGGGCTCGAACAGCAGGTCGCGCGCGAAAGGCAACAAGCAGGTCGATCTGCGCAATGGCGCGATGTACATCTACGTTCACAAGGAGGCGGACCATGCCGTCTCCGTGACGCATCCCGCTGAATTCCGCGACGGCTCCGTTGAACTGCGCTTCATGCTCGAGGATCCGAAGGACGTGCTCGGTCTGGATTTCGCCGACCTGAAGTTCAAGGAGGTTCATGCGGGGCACCTGTTCAAAGTCACCGTCAACACCCGGAACGTGCAGATTGACGACATGAAGACGGGCGGCATGAACATGAAGTTCTACGAGGCGAAGAAGGCGAAAACCCTGACCGCCGAACAAAAGAAGATCATCGCGTCGAACAAGAAGACTTTCCCCAACAAATTGTCGGCGGGCAAATGGCACAACCTGCTCGTGAACATCTCAGGTGACACGGTGAGCGTGTCCATCGACGGGAAAGACGTGGCGTCCTACAGCTCCGAAGGTTTCGCGCATCCGACCAAGCGGATGTTGCGCCTGTCTGTGCCGAAGAATGCGGTCGTCGATGACGTGAAAATCTGGCGCAAAAAGTAAGCCGCGCAATCACGACTCTGGTCGCCTCCGAACAAAGGCTCATTCACGCCGGCATGTCGCGTTTCATCCGGACGCCGAACAGCGCCACGCGCGCCGCGCCCTGCTGCGCGGTGAGATCGTTCACGATGACCTTCATCGGAATGCCTTCCATCAGGTGCCGCATCCGTCCTTTCTTGAGGAAGGCGTCGAGGAATCCCGGTTTCCGCAGTTCCGGCAGAATCTTCGGCGCGATGCCGCCGCCGATGAAGATGCCGCCGGTGGCCAGCATCTTGAGCGCGAGGTTGCCGGCTTCCGCGCCGTAGATGGAGACGAACCGATCCAGCGCCGTCTGGCAGATCTCCACGCCTTTCTCCATCGCCGCGCGAAATCTCCACGCCCGGATTGCCGTTGGCGATGGCTTCGCGCAGCCAGGCGGGTTCCTGCCCGCAACCGTATTCGATGAGGAAGCGATAGATGTTGTGCAACCCCGGACCGGACAGAAAGCGCTCGTAGCTTACGTGCTCATGCTGGCGCAGCATCCAACTGAGCATCGCAGCCCCCAGGTCACTGTGGGGCGCGAGAACCACTTGGTCGGGGCAGGTTGTAAACCTTTTCCAGCATCTGCTCCACGATGCGGCGCGCGTAGGCGGCTTTGTCGGGCGGGTGGTTGATGGTGCTCAAGCCGTGGTGGTCGGCGCGGGCGGTGTTCGGGAGTGCGGCCAACGCTTTGTGGTGGGTTGCAGTGAAGTTCTTTTTGTCAATGTAGATGAAAGGAAGATCGCCCTGTCCCCACGCGGCGCGCCATGACGTCACCAGCGCGGGCATCACGGCGGACTGATTCGCTCCCGCGATACCTGTGCCACTTTCGCCCTGGTCCCACACGATGCCACGCATGGCGAAGGGGGCCACATTGGCGATGCGCGCCGGGTAATTGGCACCGTAGTGTTCGAAGCGGCCCTCGCTGTAGAACCACAAGGGAAAGCCGCCCGGAAGAGCCGGCGCCGAGGGTTTTCCGGGTTCGCGTTGGCCGTCGGCTTTCGCTTTGGCGACGGCGACCTCCCACGCCTTCAGTCTGGCGGGATAGGCGGCCAGGAGCTGCGGGTATTCCGTTTGCGCATACTCGCGAAGCTGGCGCTGAATCTCCGCATCGCTCTCCACGGTGTCGCGGCTCAGCCAGATGCCGGAGGTTGATGAACTTTCGCAGCGCACGATGATGCCAATGGGCACGTTGAGGTGCTGCCGTAGCAATACCGCGGCACAGGACATCAAGGCGGGCGCCTTGAGGCAATTCTCGGCGGTAAGTGCAAACCACGCCGGCGTCTTGTTGTGGTCGCGGGTGACGGCGGAAATCCGAATCTGCGGATGTGCGCCGGCTTCGAGGAGTTGCTTCGTGTCCTCGTCGCACTCGAATTGCGCATTGGGTTTCGCCCACCGCGGCAGAAACTTCACGGCGACCTCCATGTTCGACTGGCCGGAGCCGAACCACACCTCGCCGACGAGCACGTCGGTGAAGCGCGTGGTCTTGGAACCATCGCTCACTTCCAGTTCAAAGGGGCCGCCTGCTTTCAGCGGATCGAGCTTCACCATCCAGCGCCCGGCGGCATCGGTTCTGGCTTCCTTCGTTTGCCCGGCAAACTTCACGGAGATGTCCGCACCGGGCGCGGCGCGGCCCCAGATGGGCACGGGCATATCGCGTTGCAGCACCATGTGATCGCTGAACACGACCGGCACGAGCAATTCCGTCGGCAGCTTGTGCGGCTTCATTTTCGCAATGACCGCGCGGATCTGTGGTTTTGTTATCGCATGCTGCGCGACCGGTCGCAGATAGATCGAACCCACGGCCATCCAGGTCTTCTCCACGGTCTTGGTGTTGCGCAGTGTCAGGGTTTGCGGCCCAGCGGCGAGATCCATCACTCCCACCTCGAACAGAGCCAAGCTGCCTCGCGTATCTGGCACGTATCCGGTGAGTGTTTGCTGGCCGCACGACAACTCGAATGCATTGCCGTGTCGCCTGTGACTGAACTCGAGCGTCGCGAGGTAACGTCCCGCGTGCGGCACGTCGAACGTCCACGACAACGCCCCGACATCCGGCGCGACGGACTGCACGGCTTGGTCCACTGGAACCCCATCGCCATCGAGCACCGGTGTGAGCCTGGGTTTCACGGGCGCAGTTTCCGTTTTCGCCTTGATCATCCGCGCCTGTTCCGCATCCAGGAAGATCGCCCTGGCTGACGGAGGCAGTTTTGTTTGCGCCATCGCAACGGCCAGCGGGAACTGTTGGGCGGCGAGGAAGACAAGCAGGAGGGCGTGTTTCATGGGGCAGAAAGGTCGGTTGGTTTCACGATGGGAACGTTCAAACGGGATCGGCCGCAAAGCCGCCGGGTCTGGATGCTCCGGCAGGAAAGGGTGTTCCGCGTCCTCGTTACGCCTGTAATGCCGTCAACACCCCGGTGCTGTCACCATGCCGCTCGGCCTCGACGCCGATGCCATGGAGCATCGTCAGCCAGGCGTTGCAAAGCGGCGTGTCCTTCGGCGCGACAATGCTTTGGCCGAGCTTGATGCCCGCACCGCGGCCGGTGAGGATGGTGGGGCAGTTGCTGAGATGGTGGCCGGTGCGGATGTTGCTGCCGTAGGCGAGGGCGACGTGGTCGAACAGGCTGGAGCCGTTGGACTCCTTCGTCGCCTTCAGTTTGTCGATAAAGCCTGCAAGCAATTCGCTCTGCGCGATATCGCGCCGCTGCGAAGCATCAAGCTTCTCACCCAGCGTGGTGACGTAGTGGCTCATGTCGTGCGGATGCACTTTGATTCCCAACGCGGTCAGCAGCGTGTTGACCGGTTGGCGAAATGTCATAACCCGCGTGCTGTCGGTCTGCATCGCGGCGATCATGATGTCGTAGATGAGCTTGATTTCTTCGAGACCGTTCGCTTCGGGTTTTGGCTCGGGGATCGGGGCTTTGGGCTGCGGCACGCCGATCCACTGCTCATCTTTGGCGAGCCGGATTTCGATGTCGCGGATGCTCTGGAAGTATTCTTCGAGCTTGGCGTTGTCCTGCTTGGCGAGACCGCGCCGGAGCGATTTTGCGTTGTCGAGGACAGCATCCAGAACGCTGCGCCTTTTCGCGAGCATGGCCCGCTGCTGCTCGATGGGCGTGCTGTCTTTGGCAAAGAGACGATGAAAGGCGGCAAGCGGTCCGTTTTGCCCACCGACAGGTTTCCCGCTGACATTCCAAGCCATCGACAAACCGGGCCCATGACCGCTGCCATCACCTTTCTCGCTGCCATTGAATTGCAAAGAGGAAAACCGCGTTCCCAACCCGAGCTGTGCCGCCGCGACCTGATCGGCGCTGATGCTGTTGTGGAAACTCTGGCCCGGTTGCGCGTAGCGGTTCGCGCCGGTGAGCCACATCGTGCTGCCCCAGTGGCCTTCGTTGGAGTATTTGTTCCAAAGACCCTGCACGACCGAGAAGTCTTTCTTGTGGCGCTCCAGCGGTTTCAGGCCGAGCGGCAGTTCATAGTCCGGCCCGGGTTTGGTGATGTCAGGATACCAGGTATCCTCGGTGATGCCCCAACCGAAGCCTAGGAAGATGAGGCGTTTCGCCGGCGTGGCCGGAGCTGCGGCGGAGGCGAAGCGGCGGAAGCCGACGGAGACGAGCGTCGGCAGCGCGATAACAGCGGTGCTGGATTGCAGAAACTGACGACGAGGGATGGATGTGTTCATGGGTGATTGAGTGTTGTAAAGGTTGGAGAATTGCGCGGGCATTTCCCGAACCGAGAGGGTTCAAGTTCATTGGCCGGTGGTGTCGCTTCACTCAACCATCGGCCAACGGAAGTGCTGTCTGCGGCGTCACTGCAGAAAGCGCTCCAGGTTGTGGAAGTCGGTTGAGTCGAAAATTTCATTTCGTGTGGAACTCTTCACTCGCGACCAGCGCCTGCACAAACGCCCGGACGCCCAGTTTTTCCTGTTCCGCCGTCGCAATCATTTCGGCGATCAAGGGCTCGTCGCGGAAGCCGATCGGCCTGCCTAGCGCATACTCGATGAGCGCCTCGCTGAAGCCTTCCGCGAAGTCGTCCGACTTTGATGCGATGATATCGCGCAGCTCGAAATAATCTTGGAAACCCGGGCCTTTGTGCAAAGCGGCGCTGGCCTCGATCTGCCAAGTTTTGCGCGCGTCTTTAACTGGCCGACCCTTTTCGTCTTTGACCTGATAGGTGTCCTCGGTGCGCCATTGGCCGACGGGATCAAAGTTTTCCAGACCGAAACCGATCGGGTCGATCTTGCGATGACAACTGGCGCATTGGGCTTCCTCCTGGTGCGCATGGAGACGTTCCCGGGTAGTCAGCGCCTGACCGGCGAGGCGAGCGATCTGCGGCACGTTCGCGGGCGCCGGCGGCGGCGGATCGTTGAGAAGTTTGCGCAAGACCCAAGCCCCTCGCTCGACAGGATTGCTGCGTTCGCCATTGCCTCCCATGAAGTTGATGGCGGCCATTCCAAGAAGTCCGCCGCGTGGCGAGTTTGCGGGTAAGCTGACTTTCTGATAAGCATCGCCCGTCACGCCGGGGATGCCGTAGAAATCGGCGAGCAGCTGATTTATCACGGCGTAGTCGGCTTTCAAAAGATCGCTCAGCGGCGCATTTGAGCGGAGCATGTGGGCGAAGGTTTCGTAAACTTCGTTCTTCGCGGCGAGCTTGGTGCTGTCGTCAAAACGCGGATACATCGCCC
>CALBIE010000531.1 GCA_937893495.1 uncultured Verrucomicrobiales bacterium
CCAAACCCGCTGACCTTAAAGAGCTACTGGATGAACACTGCATCGGGCAGGATCAAGTGAAGAAGACCCTGGCCGTGGCCGTGCACAATCATTACAAGCGCGTCGTGCACGATCAGCAACTGGCCAAAGGCGAGTTGGATCTCGGCAATGATCCGCATTCCGATGTGCAGATCGAAAAGAGCAACATCCTCCTGATCGGGCCGACCGGTTCCGGCAAGACGCTGCTCGCCCGCACGTTGGCGAAGATACTCGATGTGCCCTTTGCGATTGCTGACGCCACAACGATCACCGAGTCGGGTTATGTGGGCGACGATGTGGAAAACATCATCTTACGCTTGTTGCAGGCAGCGGATTTCAACGTGGAACGCGCGCAGACCGGCATTATCTACATCGACGAGATCGACAAGATTGCGCGCCGGACCGAGAACGTTTCCATCACACGCGACGTTTCCGGTGAAGGTGTGCAGCAGGGATTGTTGAAGATTCTCGAGGGCACCATCTGCAGCGTCCCGCCACAGGGCGGACGCAAGCATCCGCAGCAGGAATACATTCGCGTCGATACAACCAACATCCTTTTCATCTGCGGCGGCGCCTTCGTGGGGCTGGACAACGCCATTCAACGGCGGATCGGGAAAGGCGCAATAGGTTTCGGCAGCGCCGGGCATTTTGAGGCGATGAACTCCGTGGAAAAGCGCGAGTTGTTGTCGCGCGTGGAACCGGAAGACCTGTTGGCATTTGGCTTTATACCCGAGTTTATCGGGCGCCTGCCGATGATGGGAGTGCTGGAGGAATTGACGGAAGAACAACTGGTGCAGATGCTGACCGAGCCGAAAAACGCCCTGGCGCGACAGTTCAAGAAACTGATGTGGATGGAGGGCGTATCGCTTGATTTCACCGACGACGCCCTGCGGGAATTGGCGGCCAGGGCCATCAATAAGGGGACCGGTGCCCGCGCCTTGCGGGCATTGCTTGAGAAGTTGATGCTCGACGTCATGTACGACGTGCCGGGATCCGGGGAAATCGGTTCCGTGAAAATCACCCGCGCCGTGGTCCGGGGGGAGGCTGAGCCGCTCATTCAGCGCAAGCCCGGTAAAGCGGCGGCCTGAATTTCGCCGTGCCAGCTCCGGTTCGTATCCGTCGGCTGGAAGGCAACTGATGATTCCCAAACTTTTTTAATTCCACACTATTGACGTGACCCCGTTCAAACCACACGACTTTGTTTCGAAGCAAATCGACCAGATTCCCCGCTCGGGAATCCGGGAGTTCTTCGACATCGTGCAGGGGCGGGACGAGGTCATCTCACTCGGTGTCGGCGAACCGGATTTCGTGACGCCCTGGCATATTCGCGAAGCGGCCATCTATGCACTGGAGCGCGGTCGCACGAGTTACACTTCGAATCTGGGCCTCCTGAAGTTGCGTGCGGCAATCAGCAGCCACCTGAATGAACACTTCGGCGTTGAGTACGATCCTCATCGGCAAATCCTGATTGCGGTCGGCGTCAGCGAAGCGATGGATCTGGCGTTTCGCGCCGTCATCAATCCAGGCGACGAGGTCATCTATCATGAGCCGTGCTATGTCAGCTACGCGCCCGGTATAACCATGGCGTACGGCGTCGCTGTGCCCGTCAGTTGCAAGGCCGAAGATCAATTCGCCGTCCGGGCCGAAGACATCGAAAAGGCCATTACGCCACGAACGAAAGTACTGGTGCTCAATTTCCCCACCAATCCCACCGGCGGCACCATGACGCGGGAGGAGTTGGAGAAAATCGCCGCGTTGGTCGAGCAACACAATCTGCTGGTCATCACCGATGAGATCTACTCCGAACTGACCTTCGAGGGCGACCATGTCAGCATCGCCTCCCTTCCCGGCATGCAGCAGCGAACGATTTTTTTGCATGGGTTTTCCAAGGCCTATTCCATGACCGGCTTTCGGATCGGTTACGCCTGCGGTCCGACCGAACTGATCGAGGCGATGATGAAGATCCATCAGTATTCCATGCTCTGTGCGAGCATCATCAGCCAGGAGGCGGCGATTGAAGCGATCGAACACGGCTGGTCGGACATGTTGGAAATGCGCGATCAGTATCGATTGCGCCGCAATTACATCGTCAACGCCTTCAACAAAATGGGACTCGCGTGTCACCTGCCCCGGGGATCGTTCTATGCCTTTCCCAGCGTCGGATCAACGGGACTCAGCTCGAAAGAATTTGCCGTTCGACTGCTGGAGGAGGAGAACGTCGCCTGTGTTCCGGGCACGGCGTTTGGACCGAGTGGTGACGGTTTTCTCCGCTGCTGCTTCGCGACCTCAATGGAACAGATCAAGGAAGCGACTGAACGAATGGCGCGCTTTGTCAGCCGAATCTGAAGCCGAGCGGTCGGGCCATGGAACTGAAAACCAAACGCCTCCGTCTGCGACCCTTCTGCGCGGCCGATGCCGATGCCCTGCACCGCGTTCTTGGCGATCCCGCGACGATGAGTTTTTATCCTGAACCGTATTCGCTCGAAAAGGTGCGCTTTCTTATCGAGAAACATGGGCGCTTGTTCGCCGAACAGGGAATCGGATGGTTCGCGATGCTCCACCAGGATGGCGGCCACTTGATCGGTGACTGCGGGATTACGATTCAGAATATCGACGGAGTTGAGGAATACGAAATCGGCTACCACACCGCAAAAGCGCATTGGGGCAACGGCTATGCAACGGAAGCCGCGCGGGCGATTCGTGACTACGGCTTCGAAAAACTAAATCTGAAGAAACTGTGCAGTTACATGGCCGCCGACCATCTGGCCTCACGCCGCGTCGCGGAGAAAAACGGCATGGCGCTGGAGAAGATCTACAACAATCCACGCAACCGCAATTTCCCGACGACCGTGTATTCGATCACTCGCGAGCGGTGGCTGAGGATGAATGGCGGGGCATAGACGCCCGGCAACTGCAACCCCGTTTGGTCAGAGAGATACCGTAGTGAGGCGAGCGTCCTCGCAACCCCGCGTGGCATTTATAGCGATTCCTATTAGTCACTTTCGCATCGTGAGTCGAAGCGGGCTGAAGCCCGCGCGCCGGGGCGCGGCGTTCACGCCGCTTCAACGCCCGTAACAAACGGGCGCATCCGCACACTGCCCCCGTGCCGGAGCGCGGCTGTGTCGGAGACCA
>CALBIE010000532.1 GCA_937893495.1 uncultured Verrucomicrobiales bacterium
TGTGGTGACAAGTATCTGCCCATCGCAGCCGTTTCCCGCGCCTATCCCGATGGTGGGAATGGAGATGGCTCTGGTAATCTCCCTCGCGACGGGTGGGGTGACGAGTTCGAGGACCACGGAAAACGCTCCGGCCGATTCCAGCGCCTTCGCGTCTTCGAGTAGCGCCAGATGCTCGGACTCAACCTTTCCTTTCACGCGGTAGCCGCCTTCTTCTTTGACATGCTGTGGCAGCATCCCCAGATGACCCATGAAGGGGAATCCCTCCGCCACAATGGCTCGGATTTGATCTAGAATCTCGCGTCCGCCTTCCGCCTTCACAGCTCCAGCCCCCGCGTTCAACAGACGCTTTGCGGTGCCCAGCGCGTCGGCCACGTTTTCATAAGTCCGATAAGGCATGTCGGCGACAATCAGACCGCTGGGTTTTGCGCGCGCCACGGCCCGGACGTGATGCTCCATTTCGTCCAACGTCACATGGGTCGTGTCCGGATAACCCAGCACCACCATCCCCAATGAATCACCCACGAGGATCAGCGGAATACCGGCGTCATCAAGGACGCGGGTCATGGCATAATCGTAGGCGGTCAACGCCGGGATTGCCGTGCCCTTCATCGCTCGAATCATCGCTGGCGTGATATGTTCGTCGCCCATCGCTTCCAAATTGGAACCGCCACCGCCAACCGACAAGGCCAAAGCATTCATCGGGATGAGATTTTAATGCGCCTGAACCGAGTTGAGGGTCAATCTTCGCAATCCTCACGAGTTGAGTGACGGGGGCAGAGTTTTGAAATACCTGTTCGGCTTGCAGGGGGGCATCGGCGCACTGCCCCCGGAGCGCGACTGTGCCTGAAAGGTCAGTCGCAGCAGCCTCTTCCGGACGAATGCCTTGGAACGGACCACACCACTCGACTGCCGAACCTGCTGCGGCTGGTCTCCGACACCTTCCAGGGTCTCCTCGCTTCGACGAATAACTCTGGGAGAGCTATAAGCCGCGCTCCGGCACGGGGGCCGTGTGCGGATGCGCCCGGCTTGCAGCCGAATCGTTGGTTTCGCGGGCTCACCGCCGACGCCGCCAAACCGTGGGGGGAATCAATCGCATTCTTCGCGCTACTCAATTTGCAGTTTCCTGACTGAGTTCTTTGAGGCGTAAACCAGTTCCTTTGGATTGGCCGTGCGTGCCAATATGACGACCGGCGACGAACCCGTCGAATACGACTGCAATGGTTCCGCGAGACTTTCGTCGAACAGCAGAATCTTGCCACCAACTGTGCCCGCAGCGATCTGTTTCCCGTCCGACGTGAATGCAACCGAGTGAATCGCCTTCTTGTGTTGAGTTTCGCCAACCGGGTTCATTCTCCCTCCGGAAAATTCATACTGGAAGATTCTGCCGCTTTCACAGCCAACGACGAGCTTGTCTCCGCGTGGAGAAAACGCCATTCCATTGACTCGGCCGATCATCTCTCCTCTGAGATTGCGATTTCCAACCATCCTGGGGTTGGGATTGGGCTGAAACTCCCAGACGCCAATGCTTACGACAACCCCGCCCGGCACGACATTGCTCGTAGCATCAGGATTGACGTCTTTCATAAACCCCGGCGGCATTGGGCCAGCCGTCGTCGCATCACGGGTGGCGATCGCCAACAATCGACCATCTGAACTGGAAGTCATCCGGTTCACCGTGCCCCTGATCGAGGATTTATGAATCTGCTTCTTGGATCGGACATCCCACATCGCAAGTGCCCCACCTCGAATGTCCGCCGCCGTCGAATTCGCCGTCCCGACCACAACCGTCCCACCCCCCATCAACGCCACGCCGCTCACACGCTTGGACAGGGAAAAAGAAGCCGCCAGAACGCCATCACGCGTGTCCCAGACATTAATGACACCATCCTCATTTCCGGCAACGGCGAGTGGGATGGGGGCACCATTTCCAAAACCCACCGATGTGATATGGCCAAATTCAATTTCGGCCACCTCCGCACCGGATTTGAGATCCCACCCAAACAAATACCCTTCACGGCTTATATCGGGAAAAAAGCCTTTGCGTTCGACAATCAATACCCCTTTCTCCGTACTTGTTACTGACTGTAACCTCCTGCCTCTGCTGATTCTCCATTGCTTCCCAAAAACCAACACCCGGTCACCGGCTCCATTGACAACACCTCCGGCAATCGTTCCCGGTGCCGGCATTCCGCCAAAAGTAAGAGTTCCCCGCAGGATGGCCACCACCAGAAACAGATTGAGAACAGCGAGAGCCGACAGGACGATCTTGCGGAGCGAGGACTTGCGCGTGCGCAGGAATGAGGCTTCAGACTGTTTGTACACAAGAACAAATGCCACCATCCCCGCAAACAAGCTGAAGAACATGACCAGGACTCCCGTCACCAGGCTGCCGGTAAGCCCAATCGCAAACAGTCCAAGGAGGGCAGTGAATTCGACCATGAATACGATACACAGCATCCATCGAGCCATACTGTATTCCGCCCAATATGCACGGGACATTGCCGGCATTGGCATCAAGTCCATGAAGCAATTGATTCGTTCCCCGAGACTGGACACGGACTTTTTCTTTGAAGACTTCTTACGTGTTTCTGGCGCTGGAGCTTCAGGACTACCATTGCTGTCGTCCTCCGTCACCGATGGGACATTGAACACCAATCCACATCCTGGACATGGAACCTCTGATCCGGCAAGGGAGTCATCGCCGTCCATTCGTTGTTTACAGGAAGGACATTCAAATTTCATATCGGTTGCAGTTACCTCATCCGACCAAGGCGATTCTGAGGAGTTGACCGGACGTTTTTGACGGTGTCAACGGCAAGATTGGTGCCTCGGTGATCCAGACCTACGAAGAAGGTTTTCAGGAAATCGCCCTTCCGCGGGTGGGGCGGAAATCTTTCGTCCCAGGCGCGAGGTATCCAAGGCGGTGTCGAGCCACCGCACTCCACAACGCCGGCGCTGCGGATGAACACGTCGCTTTTGCCGAACGCCCTATGGACTGCGGTGGCAAAGCCCTGAAGAGGCGTCGACACCGCAGTCCTCATGGCACACGTCACCCGTGCGTGTTCGGCGGGTAATCCGTGGTTCTCGCAGACCTGGACACCGCCTTTACGCTCCATGCGCCCGGCCGATATATTATCATCCGTCCGCCCGAAAGCGGTGTCGACGCTCCGCTTTGCCACTGCAGTCCATAACGCTGGCGCTGCGGATGAACGCCCTGTGGAGTGCGCCGGCTTGACGGCGCTTTGGATACGGTGGATAGGCACGGCAATGTGCGGACATTTCATCTGGAACCACCAAGCCGGAGACTTCAATCCACCGAAACGTGGTTTTGCCAATCGGCTTCCGTAGATTTCGATGGGTTGTTCTGAAACACGACTTTGTGTTGGATCCCGCCAACCTGGGAAAGCGCGTAAACGCCGGTGGAAAGTGGACGCATCCGCGGAATGAATTCCGCGCTCCCGCCGTTCCAATCGCTTGGTTCCGGCTCGGGCGGTAGCGACCGTTGCCTCTACCAGGGGCGAAGCCTCTTCCCGACACGCTGAAGCGTGAACTCCAACGGCCCTGATCAATCATTGCATCCGGCCACCAAATCCCTAAAACCATTCCGTGACCCTCCGATTTCAACATGCAGGATTTAACGGCCATGTCGGTGTTGCCCGTGCCGACATCACTCCCCCCGTCGGCATTTACGCGCGCAACTGGGGTGCCGCGAAGCATGACGCCGCCACGGGAATTCACCGTCCGCTCAACCTGACCGCGTTGGTTATCAAGGAGACACCCGATGGCGCGCCGCTTGTGCTCGTCGATGCCGATCTCGGCTGGTGGAGATCGCTGAAACTGGAGCGACGTTTCCGCGCGGGAGTGATCGAGCGTTTCAAACTTGATGCGGCTCGCTACATTTTCGCGCTGACCCACACGCATGCGGGGCCATTACTCACCGATCACGTCGAATTGCACTGGCAAGGCGGTGAACTGATCGAGCCCTATTTCCAACACCTGGAGGAGACGACCCATCGCGTGATTGCCGAGGCGCTGAAAGCCGTTCAACCTGCCGTCATCGAATGGAATATCGGCCGATGCCAGCTTGCGACCGAACGCGATCTGGCAGATCCGGCCAAACCAGACCAGCGGCGTATCTGCGGATTCAATCCCACCGCCAAGGCGGATGACACGCTCCTGGTCGGGCGTGTCTCTGGCGCTGATGGAAAACTGCTGGCTGTCATTGCCAATTATGCCTGTCACCCGACGACGTTGGCTTGGGACAACAAATTGATTTCACCCGACTACGTCGGCGCTATGCGCGAAACGATCGAGCGTGACTGCCCCGGCGCAGTCGCCCTTTTCCTGCAAGGTGCCTCCGGTGATCTGGCGCCGCGAATGCAGTACGTCGGGGACACATCGGTTGCCGATGGCCACGGTCGCCAACTCGGACACGCGGTTCTCGCCACGCTCGCCGGCATGGAACCCTCGGGGCAACGGCTCAAATTTGATGGTGCCATGGAATCCGGTGCACCGCTGGCCATCTGGAATCGTGAACCGGCGCAATATTTTTCGACTCTCGGTGCAATCAATCCCAGCATCGAATTGCCGTTGAAAGATTGGCCCACGGCCGACGAGTTTGAGGCACAGCGCAAAGCCGCGAACGACCGCGTATTGGAAGAACGATTTCGTCGCAAACGCGATATTCGCCGTGGCTTGGGTGACGGCAAATCGTATCCGCTGCCGATTTGGTTGTGGCGGATTGGGGATGCCGTACTGGTGGCCAACATGTGTGAAGCGTACTCTTCCATCCAACAACATCTCCGGGAACAATTCCCCGACAGTCCTCTCCTGTACCTGAACCTCGCCAATGGTTCCGTCGGTTATTTACCTCCCCAGAACCGTTACGACGAAGACGTCTATCAGTCCTGGCAGACGCCTTTCGACAAGGGAAGCCTGGAAAGATTGGAAACCGGCATCGCGGCTGAGTTGAAAAAGTGGACCGCGAAATGATGCGCTTCACCTGCACGCATTCATTTCTCCGCCAGGTCTTGGAGTGCGGTGGCTTGACACCGCTTTCCTTGCGGCTCACGCGATTCCGTGACCGAACAATGGGAATCCCAATGCCTCTCGGTTATCCGCGTCACGCCACTGCCTCCATCCGTTTCAAAGGGTTCGACCGATCTTCGCACGCCCAAAAGCGGTGTCGTGGCTCCAACGATGATGTCAAGGCTCCGCGCCCGCCCCGATTCCGTAGCAGCCGACGTGAGGAGGCTCACTCGTTGTTGGACGGTCAGGATCAGAGCCTCCTCACGTCGGCTGCTACCTTCTTTTGGAATTTATGCGGCGCAAGGCTTCATCGGATTAACCATCGTTCTCCCACGCCATGACTCCAACCATCATCCGCTATCGAGTTGTTGGCGGCCTGGCCCTGGCCGCGGCGCTCGCGTATCTCTGCCGCAATGCCGTTGGTGTCGCGGAAAGCACCATCCGTGAAGATCTCGGCTTGTCGCTTCAGCAATCCGGCTGGTTCATGGGGGCGTTTTTCTGGACGTACGCCTTGTTTCAGGTTCCGGCCGGATGGTTCAGTCAGGTGCGCGGCACTCGCTTCGCGCTCACCATCTTTGCGGTCGCGTGGTCAGTGGCAACACTAGCCCTTGGCCTCGCCCCGGGTTTCTGGCTGTTGATTGTAGCCCAGTTCGTCATGGGCACGGCACAGGCCGGAATTTTCCCGGCATCAACCAATTCGATCAAACACTGGACGCCGCTGGCGCGACGATCCATTTCGTGTGCGCTTCTGGCCGCGGGCATGCAGGTTGGCGCCATCGTCGCCGCGCGACTTACGGGTAAACTTCTCGGTGATGAAATCCTGCCGTGGCGATGGATCTTCGTCGCTTATTCGATTCCGGGCCTCGTGTGGTCCGTCTGGTTCGCGCTCCGTTTCCGCAATGACCCGACCGAACATCCCGAGGTGAACGCGGCGGAGGTGGCCCTGATCAAGGAAACCAACGAAACGACCCCGAAACCCTCCGATGCCGCGAATCCGGAATCAACCCCGTGGCGCGGCATGGCAAAGAATGTCGCGTTACGATGGTTGTGCGGACAGCAGATCTGTCGGGCGGCCGGTTACATGTTCTTCGCCAGTTGGTTCCCGACCTTTCTGCAGGAAACCCGTGGTGTCTCAGTCGCCGCATCGGGGGGCCTCCAAGCCATGGTTTTTACCGCCACGTTCGCCGGCAGTCTCGGCGGCGGCTGGCTCACCGATCTGATCTGGTCACGCACCGGCAGTCTCCGGTTGAGCCGGCGACTGGTCGGCACTTCGTGCCTGTTCGCCTGCGGGGCACTCATTCTCGGCGCGTGGTTCGTTAAGAGTCTTCCCATGGCGATGGCCCTGCTGACATCGGGCGCGTTTTGCGCCGCGCTTGCCGGACCGTGTTCGTTCGCAACCACCATCGACATCGGCGGCAACCACGTGCCGCAAGTCATGGGCACGATGAACATGGCGGGCAATCTTTCCGCTGCGGCGACCCCGGTCCTGGTTGGTCACCTGTTCTCGGTCACGGCAAATTGGAATGTCGTGCTCGTTGTTTTCGCTGTCATCTATTTCGTTGGCAGCCTCTGCTGGTCACGCGTCGATCCTGGAGACAAGATCGTGACTCAACTCGATTCTGCCAACCACGGATAACACTGAAATCACGGAGAGGCGGTTAGGGGAAATCACCCGTCTGCGGGTGGGAGGACGTTGTTTGTGTCAGGCGGGACGTATCCAAAGCGGTGTCCAGCCACCGCACTCCATAACGCTGGCGCTACGGAATGGCATGTCGCCGGCACCGCTTTCCTCGGGGTAGCCGTGTGACAGGACGTGTTCGATGGGAAACCTGCGGTCGCCGCAAATCCGAACACTGTCTTTCACGCGCCATGCGATAGGTTGCTATTGAACCGGTCCCACGCCCGAAAGCGGTGTCGACGCTGCGCTTTGCCACCGCAGTCCATAACGCTGGCGCTGCGGATGACTGCCCTATGGAGTGCGCCGGCTTGATGGCGCTTTGGATACGGTGGCTTGGCACGGCAAGGTCCGGAGATTTCAGCCGGAACCAGGCAACCGGAGCGCTGACTTCAGGTTTGGCATACCACCTTTCCGTGCAGGTTGGAAAACCTGCCCTACGTCTTCGGCCGCAACTGCGGGAACAGAATCACATCCCGGATGCTTTCCTGGCCGAGGAGCATCATGCACAAGCGGTCGATGCCGACGCCGATGCCGCCGGCGGGTGGCATGCCGTGTTCCAATGCCACGAGGAAATCCTCGTCGAGCTTCTGCTGCTCGTCGCCAGCCTGGTGTTCGAGTCGTTCACGCTGTTCCACCGGATCGTTCTGCTCGGAATACGCCGGGGCGATTTCCTGACCGTTAATGCAGCACTCGAACACCTCAACGGTCGTCGGGTCGTCCGGTGAAAGCTTGGCAAGCGGGACCAGTTCCTTCGGTAAATGCGTGACAAACGTCGGCTGAATCAACGTCGGTTCGATCAGTTTCTCGAATACCGCACCGGTCACCTCAAAGTCCTCGTATCCGTCGGCGAGGTCGCCTTCGAGCTTCAAGTCCTCAATCGCCCGGCGGCGGCGCTCGTCCGACGACACATCGAACCAATCCGCACCCGCAGCCTGTTTCACGAGGTCCTTGTAGCGTTTGCGATCCCACGGCGGCGTGAGGTTGATGGTCTTGGTCACGTTTCCTTCCGCGTCCTTGTGCTCAATGATCAGCGTATCGAGCACCGCATTGGAGACGTGGCAAACCATGCTCTCCAACAAATCCATCATGCTCTCGTAATCGCCATACGCCTCATACGCCTCGAGCATCGTAAACTCCGGATTGTGCCGGCGGCTCAGCCCTTCGTTGCGGAAGTTACGGCCGATCTCAAACACCTTGTCAATGCCGCCGACGAGCAGGCGCTTCAAGTAAAGCTCCAGTGCGATGCGCAAATAAAACTGGCAACCGAGCGCGTTGTGTTGGGTTACGAACGGCGTCGCCGCCGCGCCGCCGGGAATGGCCTGCATCATCGGAGTCTCCACCTCAATGAATCCGCGTCCCTGAAGGAAGCTTCGAATTTCGCGCAGGATGGCGCTGCGCTTGAGGAACGTGTCCTTTACGTCGTCATTGGCCATTAAATCGAGATACCGCTGGCGATAACGCGTCTCGGTATCCTCAAGTCCATGCCACTTCGCCGGCATCGGCCGCAGGGCCTTGGACAGCACCGTCAGTTCCTGCGCCTTGACGCTGATCTCGCCCATTCGCGTCTTGAACATCACGCCTTTTACGCCGATGAAATCACCAAGGTCGAGGCACTTCAGCTTTGCGAACTGGTCGTCGCCAATCATCTTTTGATTCGCGAAAATCTGGATGCGACCCGACACGTCCTTCAAGTCGAGGAACTGGCTCTTGCCCATGTCGCGATGGGCGGTGATGCGACCGGCGACCATGACCTCGGTCTCGTCGTTGTACTCGCCCGCCTCGTATCGCACCCGCGCCTCGGCGCATCCGACCGATGGCCGGAACTTGTTTGCGAAGGGATTCACCCCGAGCCCGTTCAACTCGGCCAGGTTCGCCTTGCGTTGCTCAACCAATTGATTGGTATCTTCCATAATCGACAATTCACCCGGTAAAGGGGGGTGTTTTTGTAAGGAATTTCGGAACGGACGGCAAAGGAATTACGTGGGAATGAATTGTAAGACAGACTTTCCGGCCGGCTGGTTCCAGGTGCTTTCCAGCACCGAGTCGAAGACTCCGAGGCTGAAAAGCCTCGGAACCCGCAGACAGGAATGTCTGCGCTACGGACTGCTGGTTCAGCGACAGCAGTCAGAGTTGGAACTACACGATTCGGCCGGCGAGAGCACCGGACCTTCACGTTGTCGGCCGGGTCCCCTGACCCGGCGTTCACTGCCTTTGCCTTCATCAGCGTCAATCAGCATTCGTCCGTGGGTCGAATTCCGCGGCCTTTCACAATCCCGGTTGCCTTACCAATGGTTTATGCGGTAAGGTGCTGCAGCATGAGCAGCACCATCAAGCTGACGGCCAAGCGGCAGGCGACGTTTCCGGTGGACGTTTGCGAGCAACTCGGCCTGCAACCCGGTGACGAGATCGAGTTGATCCCCCGAATGGAGGATGGTGAGCAACGCTGGATGTTGCAGAAGCGCGGCGCGCCCATCCGGCCGTGGTTGGGTGCCTTGCGGGCCTATTCCGGGAATGTCACCGAACATTCGATGGACGCAGTTCGCGACAGTATCACTCGTGGGCGAAAGTCGGAATCATGACCGGGTTGGACACGTCCGTCATTCTGCGACTTCTGATCGGCGAACCCGTCGATCAGGCCCGGCACGCCCGGGAATTCCTCGACACTCTGTTCGAAAGCGGCGAACAGGCGGTCGTTTCCGATCTCGTTGTCACCGAAGCGTATTTCGCGCTGCAGCATCATTACCAGGTTCCCAAAGCCGAAGCGTTGGCCGCGCTCGCGTTACTGTTGCATTCAGGCGAGATCCTGGGGAACGGCGCAGCGCCAGCGGTGCTGAAATTGAAAAATCTCGCCTCCGCAAAACCGGGCTTTGTTGACCGACTCATCCATGCGGCTTATTCACAGGACGGCGGAGCAATGGCGACGTTTGAGAAGAAGAGTCGAAGGTTGGAGAATGTGCGGGTGTTGTAGCGCGGGCGTCCCGCCCGCATAAACGCGTAGCCTGCGAATCGCAGCTTTCGGATGACACGAATGCCATTTGAGAATGCGGAAACCGTAAGCAGGCAGGCTGCCTGCGCTACCGTAGCGGCAAACTTCAGCGTCACTCCGCGCACACCAACGTGATTCAAGCGCGCAGTGAAATCTTAGTCCCCGTTTTTAGCAAAAATGTTTGCGCCGCGCTGCCTTCTTTCACGGCCAATTCAAGGAATCTGCTGGAACCGAATATGCCGACCGGTTTGCCTGAATCTACTGTGGAATAACACTCGCCGACTGCCGCCACTGCTTCGCCGTTCAGGCAGATTTTCAGTTCGGCCATGGGCAGATCTCTGACATCGCTTGCGGCGATGTTCGTCAGGGCGTTCCCAAAGTGGTCGATATAGAGAATCTCCCCACGCACTTCGTTTTCAATCCGTTCAACATCCGGCCAGGAGAGTTTGACGAAATTATCCGCGAGCGAACCCAGATTGGACAATGCCATTCCCTCGCTTACGGCCGCAGCGATGGGCGCAAAAACATCCCGTCCATGAAATGTGCGACTGACGTCATCGAGAAAGTAGGCTGGGTTCTCAAGTCGCCAGATTTCTCGCACCTCTTCATTTCGGAGGGCCCAAGACAGGACGCCATTATCTGGTCCAATAAAGAAGTAATCCTTCGTGTCAACAACGATGGCCGACCGCTCACTTCCCACGCCCGGATCGACGACAGCGACGTGCACGGACTGATGCGGGAAGTAACGGTAGCCTGCCATCAGGGCGAATGCTCCCGCGCGAATATCACCCGGCGCGATGCCATGCGAGAGGTCGATAACTTTTGCGGCCAACGCTTTCGAGGCGATGACGCCTTTCATCGTGCCAACGAACCAGTCGTCCGTCCCGAAATCGGTAGTGAGTGTGATGATGCCCATATGCTCTTGGCCACGGATTGACACGGATAAACACGGATTTGGGAAGGAGAAATCGTAGATTCGGATCTGCAGAACCTAAAAGAACGTAACTGTTAGCGATTCGTTAATAATGTAGCAGCCGACGTGAGGAGGCTCTGATCCCATTCGTTTTTCCGAAGGAGATTGAGCCTCCCGCCTTCGCTCAGCTATGGCGCGGCACGCGTTACCTCGGCTGCTACCAAAGATTGATTTTTCGAACAGGCCTTTGTGGGGCGAGGGGCCTGATCGGCTGAACCAGTCTGCTCGCCAGAAACATCAGGGTGTGCGAATTGCTGAAACTTTCGTTACCGGAAAAGGACTGCCGAATGATAAAATCATCCCGGCGGGCCGCCGGGATGGACAGCCGGGCCGGCTGTGCTCCCCTTTGGGTGCGGTTGCGCCGCTCCGTGAAAATCAGTGTCAATTTGTGGCTAAAAAAACTTAGTCCTTCTTCGCCAGATCTTTGCGGGGGAACAACGGCTCGGGCTCGCCAATCTGATGTCCTTCGGTCAAGCCACCCCAATTGGCGAGGCTCAGGCGATTGGGTTCTCCCCCGAGTCCGAGTTGGCGGTAAATCTTCGTGGACGCATCCGGGAGATACGGCCAAAGCAAGACGGCAAGGCCGCGAACCGTCTCCGCCAGATTATACAAGACCTCATCAAGCCGGCTGGACTGTTCCGGATCCTTGGCCAGTTTGAAGGGCGCGGTCTGATCCACGTATTGATTGGCCCGGTCAATCAGCCGCCAGATTGTTTGCAGGCCCGCCTGAAGTTTGGCGCTCTTGAGGTGCTCGACTGTTTCCGCCACGGCCGCTTCAACTTCCTTCGCCAGTTCATCATTCCTTGCAGGCACTTTGCCGTCGCGATAACGCCCCAGCATTTTGAGCGAGCGATTGACGAGATTGCCGAGGCCGTTGGCGAGTTCGGCCGAATAACGGGAAGCGAATCCATCGTCCGTCCAGTTGCCATCGGGACCGATGTCCAATTCCTTGACTACATAAAACCGAAAGGCGTCCAGTCCCCATTCATCGATCACTGCGATGGGTTCCACAACATTACCGGTCGTCTTGCTCATCTTCTCGCCAGCCTTCTGCCACCATCCGTGAACGAGCACCTGTTTGGGCAGCGGCAGTCCCATCGCCTTGAGCATGATCGGCCAATAGACGGTGTGGAATCGCAGGATGTCCTTGCCGATGACATGCACATCCGCCGGCCACAGGGAAAGTCCCTCGGCACCCTTATCGAAGTCGGCAGCCTTCAATCCCAATCCGTCCAGCACACACGAATCACCATGCGCGGCGGGAATGCTGATGTAATTGGTCAGCGCGTCGAACCACACGTAGGTCACGTAATTCTCGTCGAACGGAAACGGAATGCCCCACGACAAACGCTCCTTCGGCCGGCTGCTGCACAAATCCGCAAGGTCGTTGTTCTTGAGAAAGCCGAGCACCTCATTGCGCCGGTAATCTGGCTGCACGAAATCCGGGTTCGCCTCAATGTGATCGATCAACCACTGCTGATGCTTGCCGAGAAAGAAATAAAAATTGTCCTCTTCCAGCTCGATGACCTCACCCCACTTCGCATCCCACGTGCCGTCCTCATTCCGGTCCTTGTCAGTCAGAAACGTCTCTTCCTTCGTCGAGTACCATCCCTTGTGATGTCGTCGTTCGAACTGACCGGCATCGTTCAACCGGCTCAAAACTGTCTGCACCACGCGTTTGTGTTGCTCAGAAGTGGTCCGGACAAAGTCAGCGTTGATGAGTCCGAGTTTCTTCGCGAACGCCTGCCACGTCGCGGCCAACTCATCACAGAACTGCTGCGTTGGTTTACCGGCGCGGACCGCGGTCTGCTCGACCTTTTGACCATGCTCGTCCAGTCCAGTGAGAAAGAAAACCTCCTCACCCATCGCCACATGCGCCCGGGCGATCACGTCGGTAATAATCTTTTCGTAGGCGTGGCCAAGGTGCGGCTCACCGTTCACGTAGTCGATCGCAGTCGTTATGTAGAAGCGTTTGCTCATTCGCGGCGCGCAGTGTGCGCGAGGGAACCGTGCTTGGCAATCACCGGTGGAATAAACAGGAATGATTCGCGGTCGGTTATTTCAGTAGATGCTGTCGGACGAACATCGGCCCTCGCTCCTTCGTGAGTGCCACCCAAATCTGCTCATCAGTGAGGCCCTCATCAATCATCCGGGCTGCCTTTCCGCGAATCTGGTTGGGCATGCCGCAGGCGTTCACATTGCAACTCGCCAGCGTGTAAACCATGCCGGTGCATTTGTCGCCGGTGATGCCGCACGAGCAATAGCTGGATGCCAGCAGCCAATCGATGCGATCCTGGTTCGCCTGCAATCGACCGATGTCCGTGGGCAAACTTGAAGCCTGAACGGCCGGCGGTGGTTCCGTTACTTTGAGTGCGATTCGCTGGCCAACGGACAAATCTCCCTGATCCAATCCGCTGTTGGTCACGAGTCGCAGCCGGGTTCGTTCTCGCCAGGGTTCGACGGATTTCACGACCGCGCGAATCGGATTCTTCGTGGCGATTGTCACGGCGTCGGCGGTCTTTAGCCAGCGGCCCCATCGCATGGCTTCGTGATCCAGGGTGAGTTCCATTTCGCCGCCAATGGGATGAAGCATGGTTACGGTGCCGGGTAATCCGTTCTTTCGCCAGTCGTTGCGCAGGAACTCTATTTGCTTTTTCTGGAGAGTAATGAATTGCTCCCGCTCTTCGCGCGATTTCCATTTTTCGAGCGGTTCGTGGATAGACTTTTCGGTTGATTCATCGGTCATGAAGAGCACCGCCGTGGGTTGTTTTTTCCGGTCAACCGCAAACCACACCCAAACGCGATCGTCGATGGAGAATTGGCTGAGCCGGCCCCACGAACCGTGAACTTTCAGTTCCGCATCGGGCAAGATGTTCCACGTGCGCGTCTGCTTTTCGCCATCTTGGCGGAACTCGACGCGATGGTTCGCAACGTCAATGTTGACGAGCTTTCCGAACTTCTTTGGAACGTGCCTCAAGACATCGGCCTTGCCGGCAATTTCTATCTTCTTTGGCGCCGCGTGAATCTTCGATTCGGGAATGAGAATGACGCCTGCGAGGGCTGCGATAAGTGATGCTTTCATAACTTGAGGAGGCGGGTCCATCTACAGGTTTGGGCAGAATTATCGACAAGTCGAGGGCGAAGGTTGATTCGCTCGCTGGTGAAATTGAGTGTTCTGAAAAACTTATTGCAAGAAACCATTGCCGACAGGTGAAAAAAACGGACATGTCATTTGGATTCGAAGAATCTTGAACATCCGTCCGTAGGGTCGCGCGAGGCGCATTCGGGTGGTGCCCCTGGAGCGCGGCGCTGACGCCGCAGAAACATTCAACTGCAACCATCGTCACCGGGATACGGAAGATTTCTGCCCTGCAACGCCTCTGCGGACTGAAGTCCGCGTTCCCACTGCGGGGCTCCGCCCGAATGCACCCCCCTCACTTGCACCATTTGACAATACGGGCGTGCAATGATTGTTGAAATCGGCGACACTCCAGAACTGCTTCACAGATTTAATTGGCCGATGAGTTTATGAGTGAAATAAAATTCTCCTGTTCTGGATGCGGACAGCACATTTCGGTTCACAAGAAATATGCGGGCGCGAACGTGGTGTGTCCGTCCTGTAGTCTGCAACTCACCGTGCCGGGCGAGCCGGAACGGGCAAAGGTGCCGGTAGTCGCGCCAAGTCCGGCAGCAGCCCCGCCGCGAACCGCCCCGGCGCCGGCCAGTCCTTCTCCGGCTGCGGCTCCGCCGCCGAAACCCGCGATGGCTGACTCGCCGTCGGCTGGTCGTCGGTCACCGGTAATAGCGATCATGGTCAGCTTCGTGCTTCTCGTTGCAGTTGCGGGTGGCGGATTCGCCCTTTTCAAGAACATGGGCAAAAAATCCGGACAACAGGCAATGGTGGAACCGGCTGATTCGGGTCCTGCGAGCGAGCCCTCCGCGCCGAATTCCGATCCGATGCCGGCGTCAAAACCGGCCGCGAGTTTGCCCGGTGGAATGGCCAAAGCTGGCCCGGCACCCGCGTCCGCCGGCGGGTTTGGGGGCAATAACAGTTGGCCGCAATGGCGCGGGCCGAATCGCGATGGCAAATCGACGGAAACCGGCTTGTTGAAGGAATGGTTGCCTGCAGGACCGCCATTGCTGTGGAAGATTCGCGGTTTGGGAAAAGGTTTTTCCACCGTATCCGTCGCAGGGGGGCGCGTTTACACCATGGGCGAACTGAACGACGGCAGTCATCTGCATTGTTTTGATGAGAAGTCGGGCAATAAGATTTGGAGTT
Source organism: uncultured Verrucomicrobiales bacterium (assembly GCA_937893495.1). GTDB lineage: Bacteria > Verrucomicrobiota > Verrucomicrobiia > Limisphaerales > JAYPXF01 > CALBIE01. Next base: position 14,945 of record CALBIE010000532.1, read on the forward strand.
CAGACGTGATTGGAAACAAAGGCGGCGATTTTGTCGGTCCGAAATCGACACCCACCATTGACGGAGATCGAGTGTATTGTCTTGGGCAGTTCGGAGATTTCGTGTGCTTTGATGCGCAATCAGGGCAGGAGGTTTGGCGAAAGCATTTGATGAATGATTTTGGCGGGAAATACGAGAACTGGAACTACACCGAATCTCCACTGATTGACGGCGACAAAGTATTCGCCTCTCCGGGTGGCAGGCGTGGCTACATGGTGGCGTTGAACAAGGGCAGCGGAGCGACCCTCTGGCAAAGCCGCCAGTGGACCGACTCGTCGCAATATGTATCACCCATTCTTGCGGAAATCGGGGGACGGCGGCAGGTCATACAGTTGAGTCAGCAATCGCTGGTAGCGCTGGATGTGAACAACGGTCAAATCATCTGGCGAGTGCCACGGCGGGGTGCGACGGCGGTGATTCCGACGCCGGTAGTTTACAACAACATCGTGTTCGTCACGTCCGGCTACAACATCGGCTGCAACGCGTTTCAGATTAACAGTCAGGGCGGTCGTTACACTTCACGGCAGTTGTATGCGAACAAGGAGATTATTAATCACCATGGGGGAGTCATCCTCATCGACAAGTATGTTTACGGGCACAGTGACCGCGGCGGTTGGACCTGCCTGGACGTGACGACGGGACAGACGATGTGGAAGGAGACGGGCGTCGGCAAAGGTGCAGTCGTTTATGCCGACGGCCATCTTTATACGCGGAGCGAAAGCGGCTCCAGCAATGTGGCTCTCGTGGATGCGACGCCGAGCGGTTATGTAGAGAAGGGGCGGTTCTCGCAACCGGACCGCAGCGGCGCGCAAACCTGGCCGCATCCGGTGGTCGTGAACGGCAAGCTGTTCCTGCGTGATCAGGATATGCTGTTGTGTTACGACGTGCGGGCGAAGTAATGACCAATGCAGCGATGACCAAGTGCCGGTCGTACTGCTCAATTGGAATTGGTCATTTCGTCCTTCGTTATCGTTGGGATTTTTAACTCCGATTCTTGACCCACTGACGGGATTCCGCCTAACAGGTCACCACTTGCGGCAGGTGTTTAAAGTGGGCATCCGAGGTGCAGAGAACAATATTGTGTTGGACGACCAAAGCGGCAATCCAAAGATCGTTCGTAGGAATGACAAGCGCTTTTTTCCGAAGCTGACAATAGAGCTGCGCGTAATGATGGGTGGTTTGCTCGTCAGGCAGCAGAATTGACACCCGTGGACTCCCGAGAAATCGTTGAAGATTGCCGGCGTTGGATGACTCCTGATTACCTGCCGCAAAGCCCGCCCGCAGTTCCGCCAACACGATGAGGGGCACGTGAATTTTGTTGGCGGTGCGCATGATCTGCACTCGGTCCGGACTGCCACGCATGAAGTCGCTGTAGGCGTTGGTATCGAGGGCGACATTCATTTCCACGCGTCCTCATCCACCCGCTCAAAATCGGCGACGGCTTTGTCGAAAGCAGGGTCATCCTGCCATGAGCCAACCAGGGCATCCAGGTCATCGAATTCCTGCGGGCCGGCTGCGAGTGCAAGACCTTCCTTGAGAGCTTCAACGGCGATGGCGTTAAGGCTCTTTCCTTCCGCCTGTGCCCGCTGTCTTATCGCGGTATCAATCGACTCGGGAACGGCTCGGATTGTGTACTGAATGCTCATGTTGCAGGCAATGTAGGCGCTGAGTGCATGCAAATCAAGAAACAAGGTGTTTACGGTGAAATGCAGCCGATTTGCGGCGGTGGGGAAAATGACCAGTGTCTAATCCGGAACGATGCAGTTGAGAATCGCCAACCAAAGCGAATCGTCGCCAACGACCGGGAGTGTTGGAGTGTTGGAGTGCTGCGGTTCAGATCACCAAACAGTGTCCGTATTCCATTGCTCCAATACTCCACCACTCCCGCTTCACCCGCAGCAAAGCGCTCTTGCCCCCAATTTCAACTGCATCGTTCTGGCTAATGACCAGGCATCGGCCGTGCTGGTCATTGGGAACTGGTCATTTCACCCTTCATGATCCTTCGTCATGCCGACTTCGGCACGAAGCAAATCGTGAAGGGTCATGATGCCGATGACTTTGCCGTCGGGTTTGTCCAGCATGATGGCGACACCGGTGGGCGATTCGATGAGTTTGTATTGCAGCGTGCGAATCGGATCGTTCGGAAGGCAGGTGACGATTTTCTGCAACACGGGCGCGGTTGAGTTTTCGATCGCCGCCTTCGCCTTCTGTCGGCTGAGAATGCCGGTCGCCTTCCCGTCCTCCATCACCGGGAAATAGTTGTAGGGATGGCTCTCGATCGCCGCCTTCATCGATTCCGGCGTCAGATCGTGCAGGACGATCGGCTCAAAATTCATGATGGTTGAGGCCGGGAGTTGTTGCCACGAACGCAGGTCGCGCGGTGGTATGACGTGTTGGAGATTGTGTCCGTCCTGCACCAACAGCGCATCGTAGAAGCTGTGAATCGTCAAGCGGCGGCTGACGGCCTGGCTGACCAGTGCGCCAAGCATCAGCGCGGGGACGAGGGAAAACTGATGCGTCATCTCAAACACGATCAAGATACCCGTTATCGGCGCGCGCACGACCGCGCCGAGACAGGCGCTCATCCCAACGACGGCCAGCAGAGTGTGATCGGCTGGCGTCAGTGGGACGAATTGTCCAATCACCAGGGAGATCAGCATTCCGCCTACGCCGCCGATGAACAGGGTGGGGGAAAAGATTCCGCCGCAACCGCCGAAACCGTAGCAGGCTACGGTCGCAACCAGTTTGCCGATCAGCAGCATTGCGGCAGCGGTCAGCGTCAATTCGTTGGCGAGCGCCGCAGACAGGTCAATATAGCCGATCGAGAATACCCCGGCGCGACCGGTTCCGACGAAAACCAGGCAGCCGACGACCCAAGTGATCAGCGCGCCAATGGCCGGGCGCATCCAGAGGGGAACGGACGTCAACTGTTTCTGCTGTGAACGAACGCGGAGACTCCATTTCTGAAAAAGAACGCCAAGCAGGCTGCATCCGGCAGCAATGATGGGAATGAGGAAATAGACTATCCAGTTCGGCTCCTGGATCCCGGTCAGGGTAAACGCCGGTTGCTCGCCGACGATGCCGTGGACGACGAACGCCCCGATAACGGACGCCAGCAGCACGCTGCCAAGAAAACGGCTATTGAGATCGCCGACGATTTCTTCGAGCACAAAGGTAATAGCGGCCAATGGCGTGTTGAAGGCAGCCGCCAGTCCGGCAGCGGCACCGGCGACCGAGGCATTGCGCCGGTTTTGCTTTGGTTCGCCCAGAAAACCTGCTGCGTTGGAAGCGAGTCCGCCGGCAATCTGAACGCTGGGGCCTTCGCGCCCCAGACTGCTGCCTCCGCCGATGGAGATAATGCCGGCGATAAACTTCACCCAGACGACTCGCCAGGGCACGAAGCCGAATTCCTTCCAGAAGGCAATCTTGAGTTGGGGGATGCCGCTGCCGGCTGCCTCCTTGCAGAAATGCGTGAGGAGCCACCCGGTAATCAGCGCCGCGGGCATGATGGTAAAGAAGCTTTTGGTGACAAAACCGGTGACGGAGCCCTCCGCGTAGCGGGCGAACGTGAGACGATAGACTCCGTGGATGGCGAGGTGGAATGCGACCGCCGCGAGCCCAGCGGTCAGTCCGTAAATGCAGGTGGAGATAATCGACCGCGTTTGCCGCGGCAATTTTTGCATTTGCTGACCAACCCACCGAAATCGCACGTGCATGGTTAAATTCTTTCGCGGAAGGCAATACAAGTAGTTTCACGATTTAGATCGGGAATTTGATTCGATACCGAGTCTTAAAGCGGATGAAGTGCGGACATTTCCGTATTGCGGCGCGAAGTTGCCAGCGGGACGGTGTTTGAAGTATCTTGGGTAGCCGAGACCAGTTCGCCAAATGAAAACCCGTCATCGTGAATCGCGGAACGAAGACGGTCTGGATAGCAAAGTACGCTAGTTGGAACTGAAAGTGAATGCCATGAACCGGAAACCAAAACCCTTTCGCAGGCAGTCGCGTGTCGTGTGGTTGTTATGTCTTTGTGCCCTTGGGTTGAGGCTGGCTGGTGTCGCGGACGGAGCCGCCGGGGCGGGCTTCGATTGGCCGCAGTGGCGGGGCCCTGATCGCGATGGCGTCTCCAAAGAAACAGATTGGTCGTGGCAATGGCCGAAAGCCGGGTTGCCCGTCAAATGGCGCGCCAAAGTGGGTTATGGATATTCGTCCGTGTCCGCAGCTAACAATCGTGTTTACACGATGGGAAATCTGGACAACACGGACCATATCATTTGCCTGAATGCGTTCACCGGCATTCAGTTGTGGCGTTACTCCTATCCCTGCTCACCATTCGACCCGCAGGGTTACAGCGGGCCGAGGTGCACCCCGACGGTCGATGGCCGGCTGGTTTTTACCGTGAGCCGGTTGGGGCACGTCATCTGCCTGAACGCCGACACTGGTGCACTCGTCTGGTCGCGTAATCTCCTGGGAGATTTCAGCGGGAATCTTCCGACCTGGGGTTACTCCGGTTCCCCGTTGGCGATCGGGAACCTCTTGATTGTGGAGTCCGGCGCCGCCAATCGATCCGTGATTGCGTTCAATAAACTCACTGGCGCGGTGGTTTGGGCCAATGGCAACGATCTGGCAGGTTATTCGTCGCCCATGCCGTTCAAGCTCGGGACCTATGACGGGGTGGCCGTTTTCAGCGCCAACGCGGTGACGGGTCGATTAGTTAACAACGGTGCCGTGTTGTGGAACTTTGCCTGGAAGACCACGGATCAAGTCAATGCGGCGACCCCGGTCATCTACGAGGACAAGCTGTTCGTCTCCTCTGGTTACAACAGCGGATGCGGGTTGTATGTGATCGGAAATCGTTTTGCCCGGCGCATCTGGGCCAATCGTAACATGCGCAATCATGTCAGTAGTTGTGTGCGGGTCGGGGGACACCTCTTCGGGTTTGACGAGAGCCAGTTGCGTTGCCTCGACATGTTTACCGGGTTGGTCAAATGGTCCACGACAGCCTATGGCAAAGGCTCACTCATGACGGCCAATAACAAACTTATTGTCCTCAGTGAAAAGGGAGTGTTGGCAATCGTGGAAGCTGACCAGTGGAAATATCTCGAGCATTCGCGTATCCAGGCAGTCGGCGGGAGTTCCACCTGGGCGCCGCCGGTACTGTC
>CALBIE010000533.1 GCA_937893495.1 uncultured Verrucomicrobiales bacterium
CTGCCATGCGCCCTGCCCGTCTGTTCATAAATTTGATTCTGTTGCTGCTCGGCACCTGGAATCAGATTGCGTCGAATGGGCAATCGCCGATCAATCAATGGCGCTTCGATCAATCGGTCAATGATCGGGGCTCGATCGCGGATCTCTCCGGTTCTCAAACAGCAAAAATAGTGGGCACCGCGGAATTTGATCGCTCGCCTCCTTCCATCCGAATTGACGGCCTCCAAAACTTCATCGCTCTGACCGACAAGGGAACGCCGGTAAAACTGCCCACCAAAGCGCTGACGCTGGAGGCATGGGTGGCTCTCGACAAGGCTACCCAATACAACAACATCATTGGCTACATTCAAGACAACGGCAGTTTCGAAAAGGGCTGGTTGCTGGGCGGGCACGAAAAGAACTTCCAATTCGCCATCGGGACGGATCGATTGACCTATCTGCCAGGCAAAACGGAATTCGATCCCGGCCATTGGTATCATCTGGTTGGCACCTACGATGGGAAAACGATGCGTTTGTTTGTGAATGGTGAGTTGGAGACAACTTCAACCCAACGCACGGGACCGATTCAATATGCCGACTCGTGGTGGCGAATCGCCGGCTACAAGGATGACAATGAAATCTACCCGTTTCACGGACGGTTGCACGAAGTCGCCATCTACGATCAGGTGCTCTCGCCGACTGAAATCAAGTCGCGTTTCGAAGCCCGGAAATCAATTTTCCCTCCCCCGCCGTTGAAGCCGGAAGCCTTTATCGCGCTTGGTCCGTATCTTCAGTTCGACACGCCGAGCAGTGCCACAGTTCGGTGGGAAACGCGCGAGGCGCAGGCCAGTCAACTTGAGTTGCAACTGACGGGTGCGGATTGGCAGAGCATTATGCTGCCCGGACTGCGAACGAATCATGTTGTTCAATTGGGCGATCTGCCGTTTCGCAGCGAATTCCGATATCGCGTTCGTGGCACCTCGGACGGACAGGTGGGACTGGGCGAGGAAATTACGGTCAACACCACTTTCAACTTTACCACCCCGCCGTTCCCACCGAACGCGAATCCGTTTCCGCGCGACGAGGTGACTGAGATTTATGCGGCGGCCGCCGAGCAGATTCTCGCCCAGTCCGGCATTACGAACGGCTATTGTCTCGACTACGGGTGCGGCGAAGGACGGTTGGCGGTCGAACTCGCGCGTCGATCCGGTCTCGTCATCGTCGGTGTCAGCGAAGATGCCGAACAAGTCCATCGCACCCGACAACGACTCTTGAAGGAGGGTGCCTATGGTCGGCGGATCACCATTCAACACTCGCCCTTGAACAAGATTCCGTTTCCAGACTACTCCTTTAATCTGGTGGTTTCCGATCAGGCCATCGCAAAGGTCGAACTCCCCGCTCATCCGCGAGAAATGGTCCGTCATGTCCGACCCGCCGGCGGGGTTCTCGTGCTCGGCCAACCGTCCGTCAGCCCTGCACGCGTCCAACCGGAAAAGGTTCGAAACTGGGTTTCCGCAACCGATATCACGCTCAAACAAAAGGGATCCTGGTGGAGCTACGTTCGTCCGGCGCTGGAGGGTGCCGGATCGTGGACCCACATGTACGGCGACGCCGGGCAGACATCGAACAGTCAGGATCAACTCATCTCCGGCAAGACCGGCGAAAACATCGAGGTGCAATGGTTCGGTCTGCCCGGTCCCGACGCGATGATCGATCGATTGGGACGAAACCAGGGTCCGCTCAGTTATCAGGGCCGGTTGTTCACCCAGGGCGACGACCGTCTCATCGTGCAGGATTCCTACAACGGACGGATTGCCTGGTCGCTGGAAATTCCTGGAATGCGGCGCACGAACGTGAAGGTTGATACCAGCAACAGTTGCGTGGATGAGCGGGCCTATTATCTCGCGATTCGTGATCGCTGTTGGAAGATCGATGTCGCTTCGGGACACCTACTGACGACTTATCCCGTAGCGGATCTGAATCCGGGAAAACCCAAACTCGACTGGGGTTACATTGCTTCCGAACGCCATCTGTTGTTTGGCAGCGCCGTTCGAAAGGGAGCCAGCTTTTCGGATTTCCACAGCGCCGACAAATGGTACGACAAACCGACGGGAGCTGGAACCGAGAAGGTTTGCAGTGATTCGTTCTTCGCCATCGACAAGGACACCGGCAAACGCCTTTGGAGCTATGAGCGCGGAGCAATCCTCAATCCGACAATTTCGCTGGGTGACGGCCGCGTTTACTTCCTGGAATCGCGCCATCCAAAAGTGCGCGACTCCCCACGAGGCAGGATCGGCACCAGTGAGCTTTACGAAGAACTTTTTCTCGTCGCGCTCAATCAACAATCGGGCTCATTGCTTTGGGAAAAACCGGTCCATTTCGGCAAGTGGCCGACCGTTCTCTATCTCTGCTACGCGAACAGCACCCTCGTCGTGCAAAGTTCCCTGCCGGAAGATCAGACCTACAACCTCTTTGTCTATGAAGCCGAGGACGGTGGTGAACTGTGGAAACGCAAATACCCGTGGCGACGATCGGATCATGGCCATCACGTCCAGCACCCGGTCATCGCCGGCAACAGACTGGTGGCACAGCCGGAATTCTTCGAACTGCGCACCGGAAAGAAACTCGGAGACACCCCGGAGCGCCGCAAATGTTCCACCATGACCGGCGCGGCCAATCTGCTTCATTACCGCGATTTCTACGACGAAGTCTGGGATCTGAAATCCGGCGAAACCTCCGAGTGGAAAGGGCTTCGTTCCAGTTGCTGGCTCGGCATCGTTTCCGCTGACGGATTGATCCTGTCATCCGAATCCGGCGGAGGCTGCAGTTGCCATTTTCCCGTGCAGCTTTCGATCGGTTATCGAACGAAGAATGATTACTGAGACACCCAGATGGCCGGAACGTGGTTGGGTACTCATCGCCTTGGTGGGATGGTGCGGTCTGGCCGAAGCTGCGGATTGGCCCACCTACCGGCACGACAATCGGCGCAGTGGGATTACGACTGAACAATTATCGACGGCCGACCTGAAACCGCTTTGGACATTTCACTCCGCGTCGGTTCCGCTGATGGCCTTTTCCGGACCCGCGCCCCGTGATTTTTACAACAGCCCCACCAAGGATCTGAAACCGCGAATGGATTTCGATCGGGTCTTCAACGTCGCCGTGGTGGACGACCGGGTCTATTTCGGTTCATCGGCCGAAGACGCCATCTATTGTCTTGATGGCCGGTCCGGAAAAGTGAACTGGGTTTATATCACGGATGGCCCGGTTCGACTGGCCCCCAGTTGTCACGGAGGAAACGTCTATGCCGGGTCGGATGATGGACATGTCTATTGTCTCGACGGTCAAAAGGGCACGCTGATCTGGAAACGGCGCATCGCCGATAGCGATTACCGGGTGCCATCCGACGGCAAGTTCATCTCCCTATGGCCGGTACGCAGCGGGATCGTGATCAATCGGGGAATCCTTTACTGCGGTGCGGGGTTCCTGCCCTCGGAAACCACCTACCTCGCGGCCCTCGATGCCAAAAGCGGCGGTCTCGACCGGGCTGGAACTTGGAAGCATTCCCGCTCCGGCGAACTCTCGCTGCAAGGTTATCTGTTGGCCTCAAACGATCGGCTCTACGTGCCGGCGGGTCGTTCGCCACCCTACATCTTTGACCGGGCGTCAGGAAAACTTCAGGGACAGATCAAGGGCGGCGGGGGAACCTATTGTCTGCTCGATGACGACGCCAGATTGATCTATGGCCCAAGCCGTAGCGGCGGATTGGAACTGACCGATGCAGCCGCGCAAAACACCGTCGTCACATTTGATGGCAATCACCTCATCGTCGCCGACGGCGTCTCGTATCTTCACTCGGACACCGAACTGCGCGCGCTCGACCGGCGGCGTTATCACGAATTGACCGCCGCCAGAATCAAGACCGATAGCCGGCGGTCCACACTCTCCAGCGAAATCAAGAAATTTGGGAAAGACGTCACCAGCGACAAGGCCAAAGCGCTGATCGCCCAGATGCGGGACGCCCAGCTTGAAAGTGCACGGGTGGCTCGTGATCTACCAAAGACCCTCAAGTGGAAAGTTTCGTGCCGACATCCGCACAGTCTGATTTTTGCCGGCAACACCCTCTTCGCCGGTGGTTCAAACACAGTGGCCGCCTATTCTTCGACCGACGGAAAACTGATCTGGGAAGCGCCCGTCTCCGGCAACGCGTTCGGACTCGCGGTAGCCAATCGGAAATTGTACGTCAGTACGGACAATGGAAAAATCCATGCGTTCGGCGTAAATCAAGAACGATAAATACCACCGCCGATCAGGAACTCATTTCGCTCACCGATTGTAGCGTATTGTACCAATATCAATCGGAACTTTCGCGAAGCCATCGGGCATCAGGTTGACGGTGAAGCGACCGGAAACGATGATGGCATGCCCTTTATCCACCTGTGCCGAGAAGGTCGCTTGACATGGCGATTTGACACAAGACGCTCTATCCAATTATTGATAGCCTGCAGCCAATGAAGACCACTCTACCTCTCATTGCCCTGATTCTGATCGCTACCGCCTTGCCCGGTTGGACACAGGGTCAAAAACCGCATGCGGTCTTCATGGCGACCGGATTGAAGGTGACGGAAGTGACCGCCACGACGGCCACGGTCTGGACCCGGTTGACGAAGAATCCGGATCGCAATCGAACCGGGACGACGTTCGGCAAGGACGATGAATCCCTGCCGCCGGGAAAGAAGTTGGAGGACATGATTGACAGTGCCGTGGGGGCGGTCGGTGAGGTGCAGGTTCGCTACGGAGCCAAAGGAACCAGCAAACTCAAGGTCCTGCCTTGGATGCCGGTTGACGCCGAAGCCGATTTTATCCGGCAATTCAAATTGACCGACTTGAATCCGGGAACGGCTTACGAGGTAAAGGTGGAGGGCAGACCGGGTAATTCCGGCAAGGCGACTGTTTCACTGAACGGTCAGTTTCGCACCCCGCCGGAGAAGTCACAGGCGAAGGAAATCAGTTTTACGGTGGTGACGGGGCAGGATTACGGGCGACGCGATGATCCGGCGAACGGGCACAAGATCTTTCAGCACATGCTCAGGTTGGCCCCGAATTTCTTCGTGCATACGGGGGATGTGGTTTACTACGACAAAGCCTTTCCCTGGGCGAAAACTGTCGAGCTCGCGCATTACAAGTGGCAGGCGACCTACAGCATGCCGTTCCAGCGGGAGTTTCACAAAAACGTGGCGAGCTACTTCATGCGGGACGATCATGACATCACGAAGAACGATTCCTGGCCCGGTCGGGACTACGGCGAACTGACCTGGGAAGCAGGACTTCGGATCTTCGAGGAACAGACCGGATTGCCTGACCTGCCGTATCGTACCATTCGCTGGGGAAAGGATCTTCAGATCTGGCTGCCGGAAGGGCGAAAGTATCGTTCCCCGAACACGATGCCGGATGGCCCGGAGAAATCCATCTGGGGCAAGACTCAGAAGCAATGGCTTTTTGACAGCGTAAAAAAGTCGGATACGACCTTTCGCATTCTGATCAGTCCGACTCCTATCGTTGGACCGGATCGCGGAAACAAGAATGACAATCACGCCAACATTGGGTTTACCCATGAGGGCGATGAGATCCGGAAGTTCGTGAGCCAACAGAAAAACATGTATCTCGTGTGCGGAGATCGTCACTGGCAATACGTCTCGGTCGATCCGAAGACGGGCGTGACCGAATACTCCTGCGGCCCCACTTCAAACCAGCACGCGGGTGGATGGAAGGAGAGCAATCGTTCGCCGATGCACCGATATCTGAAAGTGAAAGGCGGCTTTCTGCGGGTCGTGGTGAAGCGCACGGGGGACGGACCGCAAGTTGCCTTCCAACACTACGGAGTGGACGGCCAGATCTATCATGAGGATATCCAGCGCGCCAGATAGACGGGCAATCACATGACCAGCCTATTTGCAAAGGTAGGAACGATCGAAAGAATCAAAACGATCCGAATTACTGTAGTGTCCGTGACGGTCTCGCTACTCGCGTT
>CALBIE010000534.1 GCA_937893495.1 uncultured Verrucomicrobiales bacterium
ACAGTGATGCGGACATGCCGACGCATTACAGTTTCAAGGTCGGCAATGGCCTTGATTCGATTGAAAAGGCCTACCGCAAGGCAATCGATTCTCCCGCGGAAACACTTAAACCCACTCGCCGTTCCGTTAAAGTCGCGAAACTCAGTTCCAATATCATCCGCCGGGGAAAAGAGGTGATGAAAGCCCTCGATTCACGTGGTGCGTGGGTTGAAAAGGGTTCATTGAAATACCACGGCGAAAAAGACGACACGAAGCAAATCATCGACTGCCGAACTTTTATCAAAAACCTCCAGGTTCTGGCGGAGTTTGCCGGGGCGAAAAAGTAGCGGATACTGAACCTGTGTGCATTCGTCAGGCTTCCGGGAACTTCACTTCCAAACCGCCGGGTGAGGGCACCCGGCCTACAACGACGAACGCCTGACTCTGATCGGGTGCTCTACGTCAACTCACTGATTGGTTTCCCGCCCTGTGTCACGATCGGGATGGGGCGTCCTTGGGTGTTCTGCCAATGCGTATTGAGGTCGATGCCCAGATGCTGGTAGACCGTCGCCGCCAGATCCGCCGGACGCACCGGTCGGCTGGCAATGTCGTATCCCCGGTCATCCGTACTGCCAATGACCTGCCCGTGATTCATTCCACCGCCCGCCATCACCATGGACATCACGCGCGCCCAGTGATCGCGTCCGGCATCCTTGTTGATTACCGGGCTCCGTCCAAATTCTCCCATCATCAGGATCAACGTGTCATCCAATTTGCCACGTGCTTCCAGGTCCGTCACGATCGCATGAAGTGTTTGATCCACGCGCGGCAACAAAGGCCTTAACCCCTTCTCGATTCCACCCCAGCGAACTTTGTCGCCATGATGATCAAAATATCCCCACGCTCCACTGACCAGAACGAAGGTCACGCCCGCTTCCACCAGCCGGCGCGCCAGCAGCGCCTTCTGCCCGAGGCTGTGTGTTCCGTATGCCTCATGCGTGCTGGCTTTCTCCTTCGAGAGATCGAATGCCTTTTGAACGCGACCGGACGTCACGACGTCATAGGCCTGTTGGGTGTAATTGTCCGCGGATGCAATGAGAGGGTTGGATTCAACCGCGCGCTTAAACTGATCGAGTTCCGTCTGTAGTCCCCGACGATCGCCCAATCGTTCCAGGGTGACCTCATCCGGCAATTTCAATCGGCCGGCGAGGTTCTTGTAATTCACCGGTTCAAATTTATCCCCCATGTGACCGGCACCCCAGACATCTGATTTCCACGAGTCGGCCAGCCCCATAAACGCCGGCATTCCCGGCGCATTCGCGCCCCGAAACTTTGCTGCAACCGCCCCCATCGAGGGATAGCCGGCACCGTCCTTGCCGTCATTCGTTCGACGAGCCAGGGCGTTGCCCGCCTGCATCGTAATGGGCGTGTGATTGCTTGCGCTGCAATCGACGGAACGAATCAGCGTCAGCTTGTTCATCAACTTCGCTGTCAACGGCAGATGCTCACAAACATGAACACCGGGAAGGCTGGTCGGAATATGGCCAAACGGACTGCGGATTTCACTCGGTGCATCCGGCTTTGGATCCCACATGTCGATGTGACTCGGGCCGCCGGAAAGCCAGAAAAGTATCACACTGGTCTTGCGGGTCGGCTTGCCTGACGCCAACGCCAACGCGCGGTTTTGGAGGATGCCCGGCAGGCTCAGTCCCGCCATACCGGTCAATCCGGTTTGCAGAAACCACCGACGGGATTGGACGCGGAGTACGTCGTTTGCCGCGGGGGCAAACAAAGGCGAGACACCGCTCAAGCCATGCTCGGCGATGTTACACACAGGATTCATGCATCTTTAATGCAACGGCCCCGCCCGAAAGTCAAGGTTGGCCATTTCCACCCCCCTTGCCCCGTCCCCTCGTAGCGCAGGCTTCCAGCCTGCACGGGGCCTTACACCAGCCCCGATAATTGCCTGTCCGCCATCGACGGGGCTCTCCAAACGAATCGTCCATTCGGGTTGCGGTACCCGCATCGGGCGACAAGCCGTGCTCGTTCCAAGCGCAAGCGCACGTGCAGGCGAGACGCCCGCGCTACGAGGCGCAGGCTTCCAGCCTGCACAGGACGTCGAAGAAGATTCGGTGAACGGGTTATCGCTCCCACCGATTGGCAAAAGGCCCGTGCCAGCCGGCGAGACGCCTGCGCCACAAAGTCTGCCAACGCGATCACTTCGCCGACTCAGTCCAAATCGGCGACGACCACGCCATGACATACTTGCCACGAACGAGATTCTTTTGCGCCAGTCGAGTGTAATAAATCGCGCCGTCCTGATAGTCCGCATCGCGATACTTGGCGCTGAAATCCCATGTGTCAGGTTTCCAGACCTTGATGACTTCAAACTTCTCCTGTGGCTTCTGATAGCGCAGCAGTTCAACCCGCGCAATGACATCCGTTCCCGAAGCGCTGATTTCGAATTCTGGCGCAGATTCCACTCTCACCAACCGTCCCATTGAAACGCCATTGCAGTGAAAATCGAGCAGGATTTTTACTCCTGAGGTTCCGTAGGTGTAACGGTCGTGCAATCCCTGAAAAACCGCGTCCCGCGTCAATTGCTTCGCGCGAATCGCCGCCAGCCCGTAATGCGGCTGTCCCGGTTGACCCCGATGATCATCACTGGCCGCGATGGTCGAGAGTTCCAGCCCGCGAATCCACGTATCCACCGCAAACGTCGGCGCCGGAAGACTACGCGCATCGGACGTGAACTTGCTGTGCTCGAATGAAAGTGGATGCCCCGGATCGTAGGCCTCACTCAATCCGTGGCCGGAGAAAATTTCGAAATTTCGACGAAACCGCGGATCGTGAATTCCAAAATCAACGCCCCCCGGAAACTTGCCCGTGTGATGCGGAATGGTTACCGCATCGCCGAGTTTCAGCATCTTCCAGAATTCCTCCAGCGTCGTCTTTTGCGGATAGATGAACGGCCCCGGTTTGCCACGAAAGTAAACAATGTGATGTCCATAAGGCCGACCGAACGACGCCTCATAGGCATGCATGGTCACGAATCGGCCCGGTTCATTGCCCGCCTCGGTCAATGCGTTGTATTCCTTCCACGTCGATTCCGACAACCCTTTCGTCAACCCACCGCTCGGCGCAATCGAGTGATCCGAGAGCGAATAGAAATCGAGTCCGGTGACTTTTCGCGCATAACCGAACGAGTCATCTCCGACCCCGTCCCAACTGTGTCGCGCGTGCGAATGGAGATCGCCCCAATACACCTGGCGTTCCGGCAATTTGTCGCCCACGGCCGTTGGATTGGACACGGCCTGCAATTCCAAATCCACCACGCTGGCGTTCAGGCGCAACACACCCGTTTCGGTTGGAACAATTTCAAACTCAGCATGCTCCTGATCTCGATCAATTTTGATCTCGTTGGGAATCACTGCCGCGCCGGTCTTCAGGCTCAGTTGGATCCGAGTCGGCGTCACGACCGGGTTGTGCTGCTTGTCGAGCACCGTCACCAACATCCGTGCTGGCTTCCCAACGACCGCTTGCGATGGCGCGTGAAACAACAGTTCAATCGGCTTGCCGGATCTGATTCGCACAATCGGAAAATCACGAATCAGGCGAAACTCGCCATTGCCTTTCGAATCAACTGCCACCAGCACCGGCTCGGGAATCGTTGCAATGGCTCCGCCAAGCATTCCAGGACTGCCACGTGACCGGTCTCCGTAAACTACGGAAACAATGTCCCCTTTCATCAATCTCCCCTCGACAACTTCAATCCGCACGACGAACACGTAGCGTTCGCTCCGACCGTCCAGTGACACCTTGGCGTGTTTGACCAGAACCCGCGTCACCTCCGATTCGACGACGGTTTTTATTCGGACATCCGACCTGGACACTGTTGCCGAAATATAGTGCGGTGCCTTCGGATTACTCGTCTGAAGGCAATTGGCTGAATTGCGCTCGCCGCTGTGCCATGAATCCGGCAACTGCACTCGAACACCACCACCGTTGGCAAGCCCTCCTTCACCAACCGTAAACGCAACCTCCCACGTGCCATACTCGCCCGAGACTGCCGATGCAGGTTTAACCGAAGCGCTACCATTCGCCTTTTCACCGAACACCATTTTAGGTTTTGCCGCTTGAGCACACAAACCACTTGCCAGCACGACTGTAATCCAACCTGAGAATTTCATTCCTTCAGTCCACGAGAAGACCCCTGACTCCGCAAGTCGAATCGTTATGATTTACCGACGTATAGACCCAGAACGGGGAAGCCGCCAGCCAAAGGGGAGCACAGTCGGCTCGACTGTCCCTTCCGGCGGCTCGCCGGAATGAGTTGGGCACGCGCCTGCAAGTTGACGATTTAAGATAGTAAAGACACCCGCTTGCCCAACGGTGTCTGGCGGGCCGCCAAAAACGGTACGCGAGCCGCGTGTGCTCCCCAAAACGGATATCCGTGATTGTCACGACACTGGAATCACGCGATAACGTCCGAATCCATGCCAAAGAAAATCAAAGTCGGTTTAATCACACAATCCGTTGGCGCACACGTCGGTGCGTATCTCAGCGCGCTGGCCGCAACGGACGCTTGCGACGAAGTCGTTCTGGCTGATCCCGATGCCAAATGGAATGGCGCGGCAAAATCAACCCTCGGCCCCAAGTTGACTCGGACTTACGCCGACTACCGTGAGATGCTTTCCCGCGAACAGCCAGAGATGGTGCTGGTCACACTCGAAGCCCGCCTCGCGCCTCCGGTCATCAACGCGGCCCTTGAAGCCCAGTGCCATGTCTTCGCGGAAAAACCTTCCTGCGTTCGCGTCGGGGACTTTGAACCACTGGTCATCAAGGCGGAGGGCAAGCACCGGAACTTGATGCTCGCGCTCGCGAATCGGTTGAATCCGGAATTCGTCTTTGCACAAAAGCTGATCGCGGATGGACGCATCGGCAGAATCTTCGGCCTGGACATGCACCTGATCGCCGATCAGACCCGTTTGACCCGGCAGAGTTATCACCGCACCTGGTTTGCCGACCGCAAGCGCGCCGGTGGCGGACATTTAATCTGGCTTGGAATTCACTGGCTGGATCTGGCGATGCAATTGACCGGTTCGGACATCGCCACCGTTTCCGGCATGATCCACAACGTGGGCGGTCAACCGATTAACGCTGAGGACTCTGCCGTTTCCACATTGAAATTTGAATCCGGTTTTCTCGGCACTATGACTTCGGGGTTCTACCTCGATAAGAGCTACCATTCCGGCATCAAAGTCTGGGGTTCCAAAGGTTGGCTGCATCTGCAACAGATGCTGGACAAGCCTTTGCGTTGGTATGAAAACGAGGGAGCCAATGCAGGTAAGGTGCAGGAATTCGCGGGTTCAAAACAGCCACGCGGCTATACCCCCTTCGTCCAAGCCGCCATCGAAGCCTGCGCGAACGACACGGACGCGCCGATCAGTGCCCGCGATAGCTTGCGGGCGTTGAAAACGGTTTTCGCCATCTACAAATCCTCCGAGACTGGACGGGCAACGAATGTTTAGCGCAGTTGCCGCAGACTGTTCGAACATGGTAGGCCGGGTGCCCTCACCCGGCGTTTCGCGGCGACCTCATCGTGAACGGTCCGGCGAAAACGAGTTGCTGGTTCGAATTTGGCCGGTGGAAACATTGACCGATTGCATCCACCGAAATACATTATGCTCATGACCGTCAAAAACCTCACGCTCGAAGAGTTCAAAAAGCACTGTTCCGACGAGCTCGAATTGGTGGTTTCTGGCGAGAACGCATTGCAACTGACCAGCAACGGCAAGGTCATGGCCATCATCAATCCGGCTCAGTCCGGCGATATTGCCGGCACGTTGGCCGACGTGATCGGTTCTGGATGCGGCATTGAATACGCACCGGGGTTCGATCCGGATGCGCCCGCCTGCGATCCCGATGAATGGGAAGCCGTCCGCTAAAACCAGGGTAGTTTGAAAGCAAGGGAATGCGTTACCTGCTGGATACCAACGTTTGGATTCGACTGTTTCATCGCCCCGAAGAAATGTCCGCATCGTCGCTCGCTACCCTGAATTCCGAAACTCACGCTCGTCACGTCAGACAAGAGACTCGTTTCCCATTCCCGAATTCCGACACTTTCCACCCGTTAACGCCTTCATCATTTAACGCCAAACTGAATATCACTGTGTTGAAAACGCCCGCAAACTCGAAGCTCCCGATGAAAAGAGCCATCCCATCGCTCGGCATTTATAATCCCCGGCCCTGGAAGCCGGCGCTCCACCCTTTAGTCACCCTCGCCCCCATCGGGGGAGAGGGACGGGGTGAGGGGGCGACTCGACCTGGAAAACACGCACCCTGGTCCACTGGTCGCGATGCCAAAACATTTCGCCGGGTGAGGGCACCCGGCCTACAGATCATCGCCGTAATGTTCTTCTTCACATTCTGTTTGTATTCCATTTCCAATGCCCAACTCGCTTCGCAATCATGGGGCAAGATCGCGGACGGTCATCGCATTCACCCAAAAGCCGAACACATGGCGGGACTCCCACTCGGTCCCTTCGCAAATCTGCCGGACAGCGGAATCATTACGGTGGAAGATGCGCTGAACGCTCAGCATGCGATGATTTCCCATGACGACGGAAAAACGTGGAAGAAGTTCCCCATCTTCGCCGAGCCAGAGAAGTTCCGCATTAGTTACGAACGCGCTATTTATTGCACCCGCAAGGGGACGGTCATCGTGTCGTTCATGAATCTCGTTGAGCGGGCCAACTGGGCATGGGATGCAAAAATTCACGATTCGCCGAAGGCGCAACTACCAAACTACGTCGTGCGCAGCCACGACGGCGGAAAGACCTGGGAACCGCCCCAGAAGATGCACGATGACTGGACCGGCGCAATTCGCGACATGATTCAACTGCGCGACGGCACGGTGGTATTCACCAGCCAGATGCTGCTGCACGATCCTGGACGCCATGCCGGACTTACGTACTCGTCAAAAGATGAAGGTCGAACGTGGCACCGTTCCAACGTCCTCGACCTGGGTGGCATGGGACATCACGACGGCGCCATCGAAGCCACTCTCGTTCAACGCAATGATGATACTCTCTGGATGCTGATGCGCACCAATTGGCGTTATCTCTGGCAGGCGGTGTCAAAGGACGGCGGATTGCATTGGCATCCAATTGGTCCAACAGCACTGGATGCCAGCACGGCTCCCGCCATTCTCGAGCGTCTCCAAAGCGGACGACTATTCATTGCGTGGAATCGTTACTACTGGAATGGCACGAATGACTACCCAAAGTATGGCGGCGACAATCAGTCAACCGGAACTCCGACTTCCAACAATCGTCAGGAACTCTCAATCGCGTTCTCGGATGACGACGGGAAGACGTGGAGCAAACCCGAAGTCATTGCGACTGTCATCCC
>CALBIE010000535.1 GCA_937893495.1 uncultured Verrucomicrobiales bacterium
CTGCCATTCAGCCTCAAGGCCCGGGATCTGCGTATCGGGATGATTGGGTTGGACACATCGCATGTCATCGCATTCACCGAATTACTGAATAATCCCGCTAACGAAAAACATGTGCCGGGCGGCAAAGTGGTCGCGGCGTTCAAAGGCGGTAGCCCCGATGTCGAGGCCAGCCACACCCGCATCGACGGGTTCACAAAGACATTGCAGGAAAAATACGGCGTCAAACTCTACGACTCCATCGAGGAAATGTGCCGTCACGTGGATGCTGTGATGCTGGAAAGCGTCGATGGCCGTCCGCACCTGCGCCAGGCCATCCCCGTAATGAAGGCCGGCATACCCATGTATCTCGAGAAACCGATGGCGGCCTCGCTCAACAATGTGAAGGAGATCTTTCGTCTCTCGCACAAATACAAATCACCGGTCTTCAGTTCATCGCCTCTGCGGTTCGCCACGACCACCCAGGCCGTTCGCAAGGGTGCCATCGGACGCGTCCACTATTGCGAAACCTACAGCCCGGCCAAAACTGAACCGCATCACCCCGAACTCTTCTGGTACGGTGTTCATGGCTGCGAAGCGCTTTACACCGTCATGGGCACTGGTTGCTTGAAGGTCAGGCGTGAACTCACGACTGATGGCAAAATCCAGGTCACTGGGTTCTGGACTGGCAACCGCTTTGGCGTCTTTCGCGAAGGCAAGAATGGCGGTTTCGCGCTGGGCGAGAAAGGCCGCGCTGAGGCGGGCAACCACGAACGCTACTACGGACTCATCACGGCCATCATCGAGTTCTTCCGCACCGGCAGGTCGCCCGTTCCAGAGGCCGAGACCATCGAACTGTTCGCCTTTATGGAAGCCGCCGAAGAAAGCAAACGCCGCAGTGGCGAATGGGTGGAGTTGTCTGAGTTTTTGAAGGCGGGCGGACGAAGCTCCAAATCTCAAACTTCAGAATCCAAATAAACTCCAAAATTCAGTTTTCAATCGGATTCCACGCTACCTGGTGATTGATCATTGGAAATTTCAGTTTCAACGAATCCTTTGACACCAACGCCCGTCAAAGGCATAACCCGAATCTACCCGGAACATGAAAAAAATACTTATTGCACTCGTCGCCGTTTTTATTGCCCTCCCAGCCACGGCCGCCGAGTTGAGGATTGGCATTATTGGACTCGATACTTCACACGTGGTCGCCTTCGCCGATGTGCTGAACAATCCAAAGAACAAGCAGCACGTACCCGGCGCGAAAGTCGTGGCGGCTTTCAAGGGCGGCAGCAAGGACATCGAGTCCAGTTGGGGCCGGTTGGAAAAATTCACCGAGACGCTGACCGAAAAATACGGCGTCAAGATTTACGACACCATCGAGGAGATGTGCGAACACGTGGATGCAGTCATGCTCGAAAGCGTGGATGGTCGCCCTCACTTGAAACAGGCGATTCCCGTCATCAAGGCCGGTAAACCGCTCTTTATCGACAAGCCGATGGCCGGTTCGCTTCGCGACGTCTTGACGCTTTTCAAACTCGCAGAGAAAGCCAAAGTGCCGGTTTTCAGTTCATCCTCTCTGCGCTACGGCAAAGCGACACAGGAAGTGCGCAACGGCTCCATTGGCAAGGTGCACTACTGCGACACCTTCAGCCCCGCTTCGCTGGAACCGAATCATCCAGACCTTTTCTGGTATGGGGTTCACGGCTGCGAATCGCTGTTCACCGTGATGGGAACCGGCTGCCTCAAAGTTCGGCGCGATACCACGCCGGACGGAAAGATTCAGGTGACCGGATTCTGGCAGGGAAACCGATTCGGCATCTTTCGCGAAGGAAAGGGCTATGGCGGCCGCGCAAATGGCGACAAGGGGGAATCGCCCGTCGGAAAATACGATGGCTACGGACCGCTCGTCGCAGAGGCCATCAAGTTCTTCCAGACTGGAATATCACCCGTCTCCTCGCAAGAAACGATCGAACTCTTTGCCTTTATGGAAGCTGCGGACGAAAGCAAACGCCGCAGTGGCGAATGGGTGGAGATCGCCGAAGTGCTCAAGAAGGCACGTAAATGAGACTCAAGCCGACTTCGCTTTTCGGCCAGTTGAATGCTCGCAATTGGAGCCTGGATCGAACGATCTCCGCGATCACCGTCCAGTTACTTTTCCTGACCGCATCAGTTAAAGCCGCACCACACTATTCGGCGGAGCGCGCCGCCAGTCACTGGGCCTTCAAGCCAGTTCAAGCACCGCCGCTTCCGGATGTCAGGCAAGTCGCATGGCCAGCCAATCCGATTGACCGGTTTATTCTCGCCCGACTGGAAAACGCCGATCTGGCACCGGCACCACAGGCACCGCCGGAAACGATTATCCGTCGGATCTACCTCGACCTCATCGGGCTGCCGCCTACTCCAGACGAACTGCGATCGGCCCTCAAAGGCACGTCAGCCGAACTTATCGAACGGCTTCTAGCTTCGCCACACTACGGCGAACGGTGGGGACGCCATTGGCTGGACCTGGCCCGTTACGCCGAGACTGACGGCTTCGAACATGACCTGGTGCGGACGCATTCCTGGCGCTATCGCGATTACGTCATCAATTCGTTCAACGCCGACAAACCCTACGACCAGTTTATACGGGAGCAGATCGCGGGCGATGAACTCTGGAAGAGTTTGCCACCCGAAATCCGGAAGCCGGAACTACTGGTGGCAACCGGCTTCAATCTCCTCGGCCCCGACATGGCGGATTCCTCCGACCAGGTGCAGCGGCGGCTGAACACGCTGGTGGACATGACCGACACCACCGCCCTCGCCTTTCTCGGCATGACGATGGGTTGCGCCCGCTGCCACGATCATCCGTTCGAGCCGATTTCCCAGCGCGACTACTACAGCTTTCAAGCCTTCTACACGCCCGTCAGCTTTGAGCGGGACACGGCAGTGCATACGGCCGAAGAGAAAGCCGCCTTCAACATCGCACTCGCCAAATACAATGCCCGACCGCAAGTCCGCAAGCTGGCCGCATTCGATGGAGCAATTCGAACCCGCCTGCGCGAAGCTTCGTCTGGCGCGAAAAAAATTTCCGACAAAGATTTTCTCCGCGCCTTGACGAAGGAGGAAAAAAAGCAACGCGATGCGTTGATGAAGGCCGCCCGCCGCATCTCAAAACCCGAACTGCCGAAAGCGATGACACTCGCCTATCCCGATGGCGAATGGCAGAAGACCTTCCTGCTCAATCGCGGCAATTACGATCAGCCGCGAGACCAACTTTCCCCCGCCCTGCCGGGCGTGCTGGCAAAATCCACGCCGTCAGCCGCCCACCAACGCCGCCGCGACCTCGCGGATTGGCTCACCGACCAACACAATCCATTGACCGCGCGCGTGATGGTCAACCGCATCTGGCTGCATCATTTTGGACGCGGACTCGTCCCCACTCCGAGTGATTTCGGTCTGAACGGGCAACCGCCATCCCATCCCGAACTCCTCGACTGGCTCGCCACTGAGTTCGTTCGGACGGGTTGGAGCATCAAGGCCATGCACCGTTTGATGTTGAATTCCGCCACGTATCGGATGAGCGCACATTGTGACAATCGAACTCGCGGAATCGATCCGCAAAGCAAACTGTTTTCACGCTGGGAACCGATCCGGCTGGAAGGCGAAGTCGTGCGCGACAGCCTGCTCGCCATCAGCGGCATGCTGAATACAGACATGGGCGGCCCCGGCGATTTTCCGCCCATCCCGTCCGAAATGTTTCAGGGTGCCAAGGGATGGAACTCGAGCGCCGATGAGTCCCGCCACGTGCGCCGCAGCGTCTATATTTTCGCCCGGCGCAATCTCCGGTTCCCATTCCTCGAAGTCTTTGACGCGCCAGACAGCAACCAGAGCTGTTCCAATCGCGAACGCAGCACCACTGCGCCGCAATCCCTCACGTTGCTTAATGCCGACGAAGTGTTGACTGCCTCAACGCTCACCGCGCAGCGCGTCAAAGTTGCGGGCAAAGATGTGGAGGAACAAATTCAGCGCACCTTTCGCATCATTCTTGGCCGGAAACCAAACAGCAACGAGTTGGCGGCGTCACAGGCGTTTCTCGTGGAAGCCCCCTTGAGTGAACTCTGTCGGGCCTTGTTCAACCTGAACGACTTTGTTTACCTGAACTGACATCCGGGTCTTGCGTCGGGAGGTTCGACGAGTAGAATATCCACTGTGGAGCCGAAACTGAATCGTTGCTGGCGCAAGTCGCGAATCGCTGCACGACTGCTGCTCAAGAAGGAGCGGAAGCCGTGGAACGATCGAGATCGCCAACTCGCCAAACAACTCGCCCACGACGACGGCGTCACCAATCGGCTGATTCAGCAGGCGATTAACCACCTCAAAGCCCGCGCCAATGGTTACCGAATCATGGAACGAGCGGCTTAACCTTGGCACGCCAGCCGCGCAGGCTTTGAGGCAATTGGTGGCGCAGCTTCCAGCCAACCAGTCGTTTTCGATTACCGTCTTTGGGTCGGCGCCTTTGCAAATCATGCTCGACCCGACCCTTCTAAGCGCCGACGTCGATCTGTTCAGCGAGTTCAATGATTTGGAAGCTTACGTTGAAAAGGCCGGGCTCTCCCAAACCACCGCTGATTTCTATATCCAGGTTTGCTCCGGCTTGAACTTCCGTACCAGCCCGCACTGGGGAACACGGACCCAGCAGTTTCAAATCGACAACTGCACGTTCGTTCTGCCCCACCCGATCGACATCCTGATTGCGAAACTCAACCGGCTCGAAGAGAAAGACCTTGAGGCGTTTCGTGTGGTTCGCGAGAAGACCGGTCACCCGACCGAGCAGGAAATGATCACGGAACTGCAACTGGCCGTGGATCTGTTTCGCCCGTCTTTTGACGAGGAAAACACCTCAGATCTCCTGAACAATACGCGCCGGCTTTGGCCCATCCTGTACGGGCGGGAAATTGACCCACGAGCGGAAATCATCGCCCCGGCGCTGGAGATCAGGCGGAAGGGATATGACCTGCCGAAGCGCGATTACAAAAGGGATCTACTGGATTGATTACTACGAGCAATCAATCTCATCGCTTGGTTTTCCCCGCTGCTCGCGCTATCTCTCCGGTATGACGGAAACGGAACAATCCATCTTGCGGGAGCTGCTCGCCTTTGAAGCCGCGGTCGCCAGCCTGCCCACAGCCAATCCCAAGCCGAAGCTCGTCGAGCACTTTCAACGGCTTGATGCCTTGACCGCCCAACTGCCCACGGACGCGCCCGGCGAACTGCTCCATTATCTGCACAAGAAGAGTTATGAAAAAGCCCGGCTCTTCCTCCAGGGTCGCGATGCCGAAAACGCGGTCGGCAATTGCCGACGTTGAGAGTGGTTTGAATCGGCGTTTTCAATTCCAATTTTGAGATTTCGATTCCGACTCTCAACTCTCAACAAAAGCTGCCATCAACTTGCTTACCGACACCATCGCTGCCATTGCCACGCCCGTCGGTGAAGCCGGTCTGGCGGTGATTCGGATATCCGGCACGACCGCGCTGGACATCGCGGACAAATGCTTTGAGCCGGTCGGCAAATCTTCGCGCAAACCATCGGCAGCGGACACGCACACCATCCACTTCGGTCATGTCGTCCGTAACGGCAGTCGAATTGACGAAGTGCTGCTGTCGGTCATGCGCGCGCCGCGAACGTTCACCAAGGAGGATACTGTTGAAATCACCTGCCACGGCGGCATGTTATCGACCCGACTCGTCCTTGAAACCGTGCTCGCCGCCGGTGCCCGGTCCGCTGAACCGGGTGAATTCACACGGCGCGCATTCTTGAACGGCCGCATCGATCTCACCCAGGCCGAGGCCGTCGCAGACCTGATTCATTCACGCTCTGAACTTGCGTTGGCGGCCGCCAACGAGCAACTCGCCGGCAAGTTATCCCGTCGAATCGAGGAAGTGCGGGAGGATCTGATGAAGACACTCGCGCACGTCGAGGCGCACATTGATTTTCCGGATGAAGACATTGCGCCGGATACAAAAGACCAACTGATCCACCGGCTTGAGAACGGCATCACTTTCATGAACGAGCTGCTGGCCACCGCGAAGGATGGTCAGATTCTGCGAAATGGCATTCGCGTCGCGATTGTCGGCAGGCCCAATGCCGGCAAATCGAGCCTGTTGAACCAGTTGCTGGGTCACGACCGCGCAATTGTTTCCACCATCGCCGGCACCACGCGCGACACCATCGAAGAAACAGCGGGCATTCGCGGTATTCCAGTCATCTTCGTGGACACGGCCGGTCTGCGCGAATCGGTGGACGAGATTGAGCGCGAGGGCATTCGCCGCAGTCACGACGCCTGGCAAAAGGCCGAGTTGATCCTGCATGTGCTCGACCACAGTGAACCACTGACAACCGAGGATGAAAAATACCTGGCTGAGTTTGCGACCAAAGAGCGCGTGCTCGTGCGAAACAAATGCGATCTGCCAGGGAGACTGGAAATTCCTTCAACGGACAGGGAAGACAGCCCCCCGGACGTATCAGTCTCGTGCAAGACAGGTCAAGGGATCGACGCACTGAAGGATACCATCAAGTCACTTGTCTGGTCCGGTTCCGTCACTGCCGAGAATCTCCAAATCACGATCAATTCACGGCATCAAACCGCACTGCTTCGCGCGCGTGAATCCACGGAAAAAGCGGTTGCCGCGATGATAGAGGATTTCTCGTTGGAACTAGTCGCGATGGATCTGCACATCGCGGTGAACGCCATCGGCGAAATCGTCGGCAAGACTTCGACAGAGGACCTGCTCGACAAAATCTTCAGCCAGTTCTGTATCGGGAAGTGACGGTCTTTGAAGAAAAAAACAGTTTCCAACCACCCCGTTCATTCCAACACGCTTTCGCAGAGGAGCGCGGCATTAATGCCGCAGAGACGTGGCGGCGGCGATACGCGCCCGGACTATCTATCGCGCCTACGGCTGGCGTGAGCCTCTGCGGCCTCAAGGCCGCGCTCCAGACAGGCAGTGCGCGAATGCGCACCGGATATGCCTACGCCAAAGACTGATCGTGCATCTCCCTCCATTTCATGGCTCAATTCGGTCGTGTTTCGTCCCTGCATCGATCTGCACGAAGGCAAGGTGAAGCAAATCGTCGGTGGGTCTTTGCGAGACGACAACGACGGTTTGCAGACCAACTTCGTCGCCGAGCAATCCCCCGCCTGGTTTGCGAACCTGTATCGTAAGGACGGCTTGCGCGGAGGCCATGTCATCAAGCTTGGCCACGGCAACGACGAGGCGGCCAAAGCGGCGCTTGCGGCTTTCCCGGGCGGAATGCATCTGGGTGGCGGCGTGACCATCGACAACACCGGCGAGTGGCTCGAAGCCGGCGCGTCGCATGTCATCGTCACTTCGTGGGTTTTCCGTGACGGAAAAATCGATCTCGATCGGATCAA
>CALBIE010000536.1 GCA_937893495.1 uncultured Verrucomicrobiales bacterium
ACGGGCTGGCCATCGGGGATTGGTATGACGTTCGCACGTATTTCAACGAGGGGTTTGTCGAGGGCTATCAGGTCGGGGCGGTCAACGTGGGCGAGGCGCTTGCGGATCTGGTCAAGTCGCCGTATTACGCGGCGGAGTCGGGCGGGCAGGTGCTCGGTTATCTGTCCACGGCCTACGGGCGCGAGCGGTTCTCGTTGCATCTGGATCAGGCGACGGTGCTGATCGGGCGCTTCCGCGAGGATGAATGCTTTCGCAAGGCGATCCTGAGCGAACTGGGCGAGGAATTCCGGGAGTATTTCAGTGACCCGGAGAAGCTCAGCCGGTTGCTGGCGGATATTGGTGTAACGGCGGCAACGGGTGGACTGGGCCTGGCGGGCAACGCCGGCAAGCTGGGAAAACTGGCGAAACTGCTGGAGAGGTTCTTGCCGGATGGGAATGCCCCAAACAACGCAGTGCGGGAGCGTGTCCGCGCGAACATTGCGGCCAATCGAGCGGCAACGGGCAATATTCGCCAAAGTCTGACCACGATGGACTTGAGGGCGGCTACTACCATTGCCGCCAAAGAGGTCGATTCGTTGGGGGCCGCCGCTTTCACTGCTCGGCAACAAAGAGCTTTGGTGAATCACCCGAATCTCCAAGCGGCGTTCAGAGGTAGTGCCATAGACAAGCGTGTCCGCATCGAGGTTCAGAACGATCCGCTTTTGCGTCATCTTCAGGGGCGACCCAATCGCGGTGCAGATTTCATTGATCCCGCTACAAGGAATTGGTGGGACATGACGACTCCGGGGCAATGGCCGGCCCACGTACAGAAATACGGTCTCGGCGGAACGCTCTTACCCACACGATGAAGCAGCTCGGAACTCGATGGCAGGAGACCATAGGTAAAGATTTCGTGGATCGTCTTATGTCGGTGGGACGATCTGGGAACGGGTTCAACGTTTCGGAATCTCCTTTTGGTGTGACTGCGAATGGTCAATTGGACTTACGCGGGTTGTGCCTTCCCGAGAGGGCCGAGCTGCGAATGGTTAACTTCATGCCCGCAGATTTTGGAGCTGCCTCATGGAAAGGAATTTGGCTGGAACGATGCACCTTCAGCGAATCTAATTTTGAGAAAGGATCTTTTCAGAAAGTTTCAGAGCATCGGAACACTTTCACCGGTTGCAACTTCCTGAAGGGTTCCTTCCGCGAGGCAGCAATCGGATACAAGGGGAGCCGCTACACAAACTGCACCTTTGACGGTGCCGATTTTCGACGAGCTGTTTTCATCCGTCCCGAGTTTGATAGCTGCTCGTTTTATCACTGTAAGTTTGATGGATGTGACCTCAATGGTTCATCATTTGAGCGATGCCGATTTGTTGGGACACTGCGCGAAGTCTGGTTCCGAGGCGGTTTTGCACATCCGAATGATCTGTCGCGGTATGGACAACCTCGAACCAACCGCATGGTCGAGGTGTCCTTCGAAAGTGCTGCCTTGCGCAACGTCACTTTTAGCAATCACTGTGATCTATCGTCTGTGCGGTTGCCAAGTGATGGACATTATTCGCTTATCGCCGAATGGCCGAGAAAGCTGCTCAATCTGCAAGATCAATCGGCCGAATGGCCTGACAATCAGAAAAAAAGCGCATCTGCCTTTGCGGCCACAAACTTGGTTCACGCCCGCACACAGGACTGGTTTATCCTCAATCGCGATGATCTCGAAAGCGAGTTCGGCAATGAATTGGCGAGCCTTATTTGGCAAACAATCAGCCCCTCCGAAACGTCGTAATGTCGAAGAGTTCGATTTTTTGAAAACGACGAAAAGAAAAGGAGTCTGTCCGTTTCCAAGCGACAGTCGGCAACATCCGGTTGTGACAAGCGCTTGGGCACTGATGCGGTTGGTCCTGCCGATTCTTCGGCT
>CALBIE010000537.1 GCA_937893495.1 uncultured Verrucomicrobiales bacterium
CAATCGGTCAACGGCGGTTTGCGGATGTCGGCGAAGGCACCGCTCTCGATCAGGCCGGGCAGGCGGTCCACGGCTGCCAGGACGCGCTGGCCGGCGGTCACGGGATCGGGCATGGCGTCGGTGCCGCGGGCCTGCTTGAGCTGGGCGACGCTGGGGAACGGGGCATCATCGGGCAGGGCGCGGATTTGGTCCTGCATGCCGGTGTCGATGAGACCGGGGGCCAGGGCGCTGAAATGGATGTCCTCCCGTTCCTTGGCGTAGAGTTTCACGAGCATGTTGAAGGCGGCCTGGGAGAGGGAGTAGCCGCCCCAGCCGCGATTCCCGATAACGATGACGGTGAAATGACTGCGGACACGAAAATTTACTAGCCCAGCATAATCTGGTTATCAATGCCTTAATCTGATAATCAGGCACTCAGTGAGCCCAAGTTCCGATTCTATCAACCGCCCTGAGCGTTAACAGTCTGCGACGTCTGGCGAGGGAGATACTAGAGATACGGCTTAAGGCTCCTCACGTCACACGGTCAGGTAGTAGCACCCCAGCCCGCTGCTTTTGCCGGCTTTGCCCGTGGGCTTGATCGCGAAGTAGGGCGAGAACTCGTGAGACCATTTCGTCAACCGGTGCCTGAAACGAATCACCTTGTCAGCGCCGGTACAATTGCTTTTACGTCCGCCTTCGCCTCGGGTTTAGCTGCTGGCGCGAGCAGGGAACCCTGAACGGAGATGTCGTCAACGTTGAGATGCCCCCAGCCTACGGTGCTGCGATCGACGACCTGGACATGCACCTTCCTTCCCTTCCACCTGGAGACATCCCACACCACGCGTCGCATCTGATGATCGCGGGATCCGCCGTTTCGAATCAATACCTCGCTCGACTCGGTATCGATCAGCCCAACGTAAAGTTTCCCGGCATCGTATCCGCCGGCGACAAGGAACGCGACGCGATCGCCTTCCAGGACGAAAGCCGGAGATTGCAGAACTCCGGTCTGCTTGTCGGAAACACCTTTGCCGTCAGCCAGAACGAGGGTGGAGAGGTGGTGACGGCCGTGTCTCGCAAAAGGATGGTCCTTCCAATTGGCTAGCGCGGGCATTGCGGTCACCGGTTGGGCGAAGTCGCCTTCAATGATCTTCCAGCCTTCGAGTTGTCCTGTTTCGAAGCTGAAGCGCAGGTTCCCGGCCGGCTTGAAGTTGTCGTAGGTAGCGGCCGGTCCCACCGGAACTCCATTCTTCCGCGATTTGAGGGTTGGGCGAACTGTGAGCTTCTTCGGTGCCCCCGCAACGCGGCGCGGTTCCTTGTCAAAAAGTCGCGCGCCGCTGCCCACGACATCCAGATCGCCCAGTTCCGCGCGGGCCGATTCGATGCGCTTCATCAGTTTCGCAACGACATCCGGATGTTTGGCGGCGACGTTGCTGGCCTCGCCCGCGTCGGTCTTCAGATCGAACAACTGCACCTCTTTGACCTCCTCGAGCATGCGTCCCCACCAGCCGGTTCCGGGTGGATTGTTGGGACGGGGGAGAACGAGTTTCCACTGATCCACGCGCACGCCGGTGAGGAGACAGCCGGAGTAGTAAAAGTAATCGTCGCGTGGACTGGTCTTGCTTTTGCCAAGCAGGAAGGCTGTCGCGTCGCGCCCGTCGAGGACGCGGCTCGCCGGTAGTTTGGCTCCGGCCAACTTGGCGAAGGTCGGCAGGAAGTCCATCGTGCTGAGCAGTTCATCACTCACCTGATTGGCTGCGATCTTCCTCGGCCAGCGGGCGATGAACGGCACACGGCAACCGCCGTCCCAGGCGGACATCTTCCAGCCGCGAAGTGGTTCCGCCGAACCGGAATGATTGCGCGGAATGAAGGCAGCGGTGCCGGGCTTCATCCCCCGGGTGGTTTCGATCCACGGCCCGTTGTCGGAGGTGAAAACAACCATGGTATCGTCGTCGATTCCGAGCTCCTTGAGCTTGGCGAGAATCTGCCCGGTGGACCAATCGATCTCCTCAATCGTATCGCCATAGGGACCGTATTTCGATTTGCCCTTGAACTTCTCCGATGCCCCGACCGGGATGTGCGGCATGTTATGCGCGAAATAGAGGAAAAACGGTTTTGCCTGGTTCTGCTCAATCCAGTTGATGGCCTCCCTGGTGTAATCGGCGGTGATGTGATCCCAGCTTTGCACGGCTTTCACGACCACCTCCTGATTGCGCATGATCGGGCTGCGCATCGGCGTGTCTTCGACCAACACCGTAAAACCATTATAGCGCGGTGTGCCGTAGAAGTAATCGAAGCCCTGCGCGTTCGGCATGGTCGCGGGATCAAAACCTCCCGGGCCTTTCCCGTTATTCGACAGGTGCCACTTGCCAATAATACCCGTTGCATAACCGGCCGACTTGAGTACTTCCGCCACCGTCACTTCGTCGGGATGCGGAACGGTGTGGAGCAGTTTGACATTGCGCGGCTCGGCGACCCGGATCGGATACGAACCGGTCATTAGTGCCGCCCGCGAAACACCGCAGACCGGCTGCGCGTAAAAGGTGGTCAGCCGCAGTCCCTCGGCCGCCATGCGGTCGAGGTTGGGTGTCTTGATGGTCTTGGAGCCGAAGCAGCCGAGATCCTGATAGCCCTGATCATCGGTGAAGATGAGGATGATGTTGGGTGGTCGTTCCTTGGCGAATGACGCCTCGACCGGGCTGAGCAGGGAGAGCACGACAAGGGCCGCAAGAGTTTGTTTCATGGTTTGTTGCAGGAGCTGGTTCAGGGGTTCAATCGTGCCGTTCACGGGGAGGGACATCCGGGTCGTGCCCCCGTTTGGAGTTCCGCCTTCAGGCGGTTTTGGACGCCATGGTTTATAAACGACATCCCCGAACCGCGTAAACACGGAACTCCAAAGTGGAGCGCGGCGTTCACGCCGCAGAAACGCCCTCCTGCAACCATCGTCACCGGTACAGGAACGATTTCTGAATTGCAACGCCTCTGCGGACTGAAGTCCGCGCTCCCGCGGAGGGACTTCGCCCGAACGCGCCTGTTTCCGGGGCTGCGACGACAGCCTGATTGACGGTTCAAAGTGGATGGGCGAGTGTGAATGGATGGCCGAGACGATTGCCCTCAGTGCGTCCGGCCAAATCATTCTGCCGGATTCGGTGAACCGTCTCTTTGGTGCGGAGCCGGGCGTCCGCATGCGCGCCGAGGTGACGGCGGATCGCATTGAGTTGGTGAAGGAGGTTCCGGAGGTGAGCGAAACAATGCGCTCATCCAGTGGGCGACTGGTACTCGCACCGACCGGCATCAAAGTGGACGCGGGGAAAGCCGGGCGGGAAGAACGCGACGCGCTGGCCGATCGGGCCCTGACAAAATGAGCCGTTATCTGGATAGCTCGGTGCTGGTAGCCTCGCTGATGCCGGACGAACCAGATTATCGCGCCAGCGACGCCTTGTTGACCGAAGGCGGGAACTTCACCACCCCTCACGCACTGAATGAAACATTTGCCACGCTCACGGGCGGCAGGCTGGGTTTGCGGGTCGATGCCGATGTCGCGGCGCAAATGATTCGTGAAAGCATTGTGCCCTGCGTTCTCTTTGTCGATCTCACCGCCGAGGATATCGTCGCAGCGCAACGTTCGGCCCGGGAAACGGGGCGTTCGTGGCGGCGGTGTTTACGATTACATGCATCTCGTCGCGGCGCGAAAGGCCAAGGCTGCCGTTCTTAACACCACCAATCTCAGCGACTTCCGCCATCTCCGCCGCGAGGGGGACCCGGAGATTTTGCCTCCCTAAGCCCGAACGATGCAGTTGAATGATGGGAGCGCGGCATTCATGCCGCAGAAGCGTCCACTTTCCACCGACGTTCACACGCATTCCCATATCATCGGGACCGAACACCATTTCGTGTTTCAGAACTCCCCATCAAAACCCGCGAGAACCGACTGGCAAATCCACGTTTCTGCGGGCTGAAGTCCGCGCCCCGACTGCATGGTTCCGGCCAAGCGGCCCGCTGACAGGGTGCCCCTGACTGGATGCTGAATGGCGAACCCGCGTCATTGCCCCATTCGCGACTCAACCAACGAGGTGATTGGGGAAATCCGCGACCTTCTCGCAGGCCACCTGCTCCATCACCTGCTGCAACTGACGCTTCAGCATCGTGATGGTGTGATCGCCGCCGGCCTTTCCGAGCGCACCCACGCCATACATAAAGGAGCGCCCCAGGAACGCAAACTTCGCCCCGCTGGCGAGAGCGCAAGCGACGTCGGGCCCGTTGCGAACGCCGCTGTCGAGCATCAACGTGGTGCGGTCGCCAAACTTTTTGGCCAGGACAGCGAGCGGTTTGATCGTGGACTGACCGACATCGAGCTGCCGCCCCCCGTGATTGGAGACGATGATTCCATCGACTCCCAAACCAATGGCCTTCTCGGCATCCTCCTCGTTCACGATCCCTTTGACCACCAGCTTGCCCTTCCACCGGTCGCGAATCGCCGCGATCTTGTCCGCGTTCAGTCGCCCCGAGAACGTCTTGTTCATGAACAGGGCGAGGTGTTTCATGTTCAGCCCCTTGGGAATGTAGGGCTTCATGGTCTTGAACTCGGGCGCGCCGGCAAAAAGTTGCCCGAACGACCAGGTCGGATGAGCCACCATCTGCAGGACATTGCGCAGGGACATCCGCGGCGGAATGGAGAGTCCGTTGCGAATCTCCTTCGGACGGTAGGCAAAGGTCGGCGTGTCGGCGAGGATGACGAGAACCGGGAAACCCGCGGCTGCGGCCCGATCAAGCAGCTTGTCGCGCAACTCGTTTTCGGCGGGATGATAGAGCTGAAACCAGGCGTTGCCTTCCGTGAGTTCGGCGACGGTTTCGATGCTGGCGGTGGCTACGGTGCTGAGGACGAAGGGGATATTGTGCTGATGAGCGGCCTTGGCGAGAATCTCCGTGGAGCGCGGCCACATCAACCCCTGCAGGCCGATGGGAGCAACGCCAAATGGCGCGTCGTAGGTCTTTCCGAACAGCTCGGTCTTCAGGTCCGATCCCGGGTAATCATTCAGATACCACGGCCGCAACTGGATCTCGCGGATCTCCGCAGTGTTCCTTCGCAAATTGATTTCCGAGAAGCAGCCGCCTTCGAGATACTCGAAGGCAAAGCGAGGCATTCGTTGGCGAGCACGCTCGCGCAGGTGTTCGATCGACGGGTAATTGGAATTGATTGCGTCAGCCACGGCGGAAATTGCTAGTCTATATTTTAGTCAAAGACAACGCCGCGTTCCATTTAAGCGGATTTTTTCAGGATTTCGAGAAGCCCAGCCACGCAGGCTTTGGAGAATGCCGGGGCATTGATTTCGGCGTCGATATCGATCATTTCTATTTCGGGTGAAAGGTTCTCCCGAATCGCGTCGAACAGGGCCTTGTCCGCAGCGGGATCGTGAAAGGGCTGCCCTTCGGCGCTGATGATGCTGATCGCCTTCGTGGGAAGCAGAACCGTGACGGGGCCGGTGTAGGATTATGAACGCCGGAACGACCGGACTGATGAGTTCATCGGGCGCGGTTTGCCCATTCAACGAATGGACGTTCACCTTCCACTATGATCGCGGCGAAAATTTGCAAAAATGATTGCTCATCATCCGGAGCGCTCTACTAAGTCGGTAAAGCGATACAGCCGAAGCACGCCCATCAGGGGTCTGGATGATAAAGGATCAATTGAGAAGAATTTGTAAACGTGTCGGTTCCGCGTCCGACGTCATTCGGATATTCGGGCTTCGGGATTCCTTCGTCCTTGGATGTTTGGGTGTTTCGACAATGTACGGTCCGTCACTCGGGCATGTTGAAATCGAACGCCACGACCCGAGCCAGCTTAGGCACGACGAAGTCCTGCAATACGCCCCCATCAAAACATGTCCCGGTTGACGAGGCGCAGCTCCACCCGGTGGGCGGCATTCATCTGCAACAGGAAAATCGTGGTCCTGCCGGTTGCCGTGGTCCCGATAATCCGCCCCGCTTCAAAGCGGAAATTCTCGGCCCACCTTTGCCGGCGCGGGTGAAAGAGTTCGACCACCTCACCTGAGTCCGGATCGATGCTGGTAAGATTCGGTCCTTTGATGAAGTTGCAGTGATGGCAGGAGAAGGCCAGATTACCGGCATCATCGTTCCCACCGTGCTGCCGGGCGGTGATGTGTTCAACGTGATACGAAAAGAAGGGTTCCCAATCGTTCGCCATGTGGCAGTACTCACAACGGCCTTCGGCATTGGCCCGAATGCGGTGGCGTTCGATCGACGAAATCGCCATGAGTCTCAGCTCGACAGAATGAGCTTCTTCCGCGCCTTGGACTGGAGCACGCCCAGAAAACTGGCGAACATGACACAGGATTTGTATTCCTCCTGCTCATCGGCCGTAAGGTTTCCCTCATTTGCCCGCTCGGCAAGGAGGCTCATTCGTTCGGCAGCAGACGGGTTTGCCCGCAACGCAACCAGCGCTCGAAGTGAGGACTCGTCCAGGCAGTCGGTTACCGGCGACATCAATTCGTCCAATCCACCAAGGTTCATGCCGTAACTCTGACAGATTCCGCCAAATCTTCAACTGTCAACTGATTGCTCGACCAATGTCACCGCCACGCTCAGGAGTTCCCTGGCCCGTCAAACCGGCATGTTGAAATCGAGCAACCCCGGAATCTTGCCGACCATGCCCTCCATCGCGGCAAAGCATTCCGCAATCAGGCTGTCGGTCGTTCCGTCTTTGAATTGAAAACATCCGTAGTGTTTGACTGGTGGCATTGGAGTGATGAGTTAACCGGATTTTTTCAGATTTTCGAGAAGCGCATCGGCGCAGGCGGCGGCGAATTCAGGTGAATTGATTTCGGTGTCCAGTTCAACCAGCTTCACCTGGTCGGAGAGGTTGGTGCGGATGGCATCGAACAGGGCCTTGTCCGCGGCGGGATCGTAAAACGGTTGTCCTTCGGCGCTGATGATGCTGATCGCCTTCATCGGGAGCAGGACGGTGACAGGACCGGTGTAGGCATTGACCTTCTCCGCCAGGATTTTGCCAAGGCGGGCGCACTCGTCGGCGTTCGTGCGCAGCAACGTGACCTGGGGATTGTGTATGTAGATATTGCGCCCCTCGAACTCGGCGGGGAGCGTTTCGCGTTCGCCGAAGTTCGCCATGTCCAGGCACCCCGGGGTGACGATTGCCGGGATGCCCGCCTTGCCCGCAGCATCCAGTCGTTCCGGTCCTGCGGAAAGCACGCCGCCCACGAGTTCGTCGGCCCATTCGGTGGTGGTGATGTCGAGGACGCCGGCCACCATGCCGCTCTCGATAAGAGATTCCATCGTGCGGCCGCCGGTGCCGGTCGCGTGAAAGACGAGAACTTCGTAGCCCGCCGCTTCAAGCTGCTTGCGGGCATTGTCCACACACTCGGTCGTGTTGCCGAACATGCTCGCGACAATCAACGGTTTGCCACCGCTCGAAGCCGCCTTGGCCGTCGCCATGCCGCAGATCGCGCCCGCCGCCCGGCTGAAGATCGTCTCGGAAATCAGATTCAACCCCGCGACATCGACGATGCTGGGAAACATCACGATGTCTTTGGTGCCGACGTAATGCGCCGTGTTGCCGCTGGCCAACGTGCTGACCATCAGTTTCGGAAAACCAATCGGCAGCGCTCGCATGCCGGCCGTCGCAATCGCGGTTCCGCCGCCGCCGCCCAGCGAAATCACGGCGTCAATCCGGCCGGCCGTCACGAGCTTTGCCAGAAAAATCGGCAGAGCCTTGGCCATCGCACCGACCCGTTGACCACGATCTTCTTCGGCCGGCAGTTCCACGCCGGCGTCCGTCAGCACGATTTCCCGCGAAATATCCGGCTTCACCTGCGGTTCCTTAAGCGTGCCGACATCAATCAAGAGCGGTTGATGTCCAAGCTCGCGAATCCGGTC
>CALBIE010000538.1 GCA_937893495.1 uncultured Verrucomicrobiales bacterium
AGAAACGCACGACTATGTGATATATCCGGACTTTTCCTGCATTTCCTGTTCCAACTCATGAAGTCCTTTAGTTGCCTTTCGGGCACCTTACGCCTGACTTGCGCCTCGTCAATCGCTTTGACACAGGTCCGAGTCGCTCTAAACCGGAACCATGCAATTGAAGCGGCAGGAGCGCGGAATTTATTCCGCGGAAGCATCCACTCTCCACCAGCGTCCACGCGCATCCCCATGTCATCGGGATCTTACACCCTATCGTGTTTCAGAATCACCCGTCGAAATCCACGAAAGCCGATTGGCAAATCCACGTTTCCGCGGAATGAATTCCGCGCTCTATCTGCATCGTTCCGGCAAAAAGGGCGTGTGTGGTTAGCCTCAGAGCACGTTGAAATACCAACTGACGCAGGTGCTACCTGAGAACTGCGCCATCGCTCATCGAGCCATGGTGGATATTCAGAGGTCGATCGATCCTTTCTCGATCGAAGAAGCCGCAGTGGTTGTGAAGATTGCCAGGGTGAGTTCCGATGGCACCGCCGCGGATTGAAGTCATCTATCTCCGATAAAACCGGAGGCTTGAAATCGGGGGCGCTCAAAGCGCCCGCTTCGCCGCTGGGACTACCGTTTCCCCGGCAACCTCTTTCGTTCACCCCGTCTCGCATGATTCGCTTCGTGCCCCGCCTCCAGGATTTCATTACACCAATTGGTTTGCGCGGGCATCTTCCACCTCACCCTGCCCTCTCCCCCGAGGAGAGGGAAACCGAATGCACGCGAGGTGGAGAGTTGGATGATCCCATCGGCAAATCCAGCGCACGGTATGACCTCCTCTCCCCGAGGGAGAGGATTGAGGTGAGGGGGAAGCCCGCTGTCACTCACCCGGTAAGCCAAATCCTTCCGGCGATGGCCGTAAAAGTTGAACTTCGGGAGTCTCTCCGGCAGAGCCGGAGGTTTACCCATTGCCGCAATTACCGTGTCATGCATCGCTGCTTTTTCATAAACACATTTCAAGTGACCGATTGTCTCAGCTCACTTTCGTGTCGTTTCTTCCGCTTCTCGAATCAAATGCTCCAATGCCGCGTCGATGGATTTCGCACCGGGATTCCCCACCCATTTGTGTCGGATCGTTCCCTTGGGGTCGAGGACGTAAAATGTGGGCGTGCCGGGAGAGTTCCATTGTCGGGTGATGGCGCCTGGATCCGCAAACGATCGCCAGTTGAGTTTTTCCCTGGTCATCACTTTCCTGAGCTCATCCGGTTCATGGTTGAAAACATTGACGCCGATCAAGGCGAATGGCTTCTCTTTCAGCTTGTTTACGAGCGACCGCTCGTAAGGCCAGTTGGCACGTCAAGTCAGTCAGTATTCCATCCAGAAATACAACAGCACGACCTTGCCGCGATAATCACTCAGTTTGAATTGTCTGCCATCCTGATCTTTCCCTTCGATGTCCGGGGCAGCCTTGCCGATTGATAAATGTCGGATTTCGTACAACTCCGATTTTGCCTGTGCGCCGACCATGCCGTTGCGAATTTTTACGTCGGCGTATTCTGCCGCGGCCCGCTCGAACAACGTTTCGATTCGACTGGCAAGCCCGGTTCGCCGCAGTCGTTGCAGTTCCGGAAGATAGGTTTTGCCAAACACGGCTTCGTAGCGGCGGGTCAGTTCCGGCCGGTCTTCCACCAAATCGACCATCCGCAATCGGTCGTTCAGGTACCGGGCCAACGACAGACAGGCGATTGCCTGGACTTCTCGATGAGGGTTCCTTTCCAGCACGGTCCGCAGGAACTCCTCGCTTTCCAGTCGGTAGCTGTACCGCATCCGGTCGATCACCGGGGCAAGCTTGTCACTCATGAGGTGGTCACGCAGCAGGAGGGCGACCGTCTTGCCGGCTGAACCGTCCGTGATGCCCGTCGGGAAGTCCGCGCGATTCATTTCCCACGCGATTTGCGTCGCGGAGTCCGTGGTGCCCATGGCCTGAATCGCCTGTCGCACGGCCTCCAAAGCGATGGGGTCCCCGGGATGTTTTTCGGCCAACTCCAAAAACTTCGCCGGATAAACGCCCAGACGTTCCACGGCCTCCTTGCGTTCCCGGTCGGTATTGGCCCCCCGCATTCCGCTGCTTACCGGACGGTACTCCTTGAGAAGCGCTGCGTATTGCTCCGCCGGCGTGCCGGCGTCGGCGCGACTGACGCCGGC
Organism: uncultured Verrucomicrobiales bacterium; assembly: GCA_937893495.1. Classification (GTDB taxonomy): domain Bacteria; phylum Verrucomicrobiota; class Verrucomicrobiia; order Limisphaerales; family JAYPXF01; genus CALBIE01. Next base: position 2,188 of record CALBIE010000538.1, read on the forward strand.
AACCATCGGCAGGCTTAGTGTCAAGACCGTGACAGCTTGCACAATGCGGTTCATCTTGTTGTTTGCATGAATCCGGCGGGTTCGGCTGAATGTCGCGCGATTGCATCGGACTTGCGAGATTTCATTCTACCGACTGGCGTTGTGTTCGGCCTGTTTGAAGGCTTCCGCGTATCCGATCACGAAGGACTCGCGAGAATCCTTCCACCGCAGCGCTCAAAAGTGCTGGTTGGCCTCGTCATAGGGACACAACGGTGAGGTTGGTTTTACGAATCCAAACCACGGTGGACATCAGCAAAATGCGGAACAAACCATCGGCGCTCGGGAATCGGTGTCAGGCCGCGCTCGATTGAGCAGGCAGCGAGGGCGGCCGCCGGCGAGCGAAAAGGATGAGTGCAGCGAGGCCAAACGGCGCGAGCGCGGCCAGCGCGTAAATGGGCCCGAAGATTAGAATCAGTCCTCCCTGCGGATCGGGTTTGAGATGGAACGCGTAAACGTAACAGAAGGCCAGCAGGCCAAACGTGGCCAGCAACCCAAGAAAACAACTCACCCGTGCTGGGCCTGAACTGCGCATGAACCACCCACCAGCCGTGGCCACTACCATCGGCACCATCGGCCAGATAATGAACGCCAGCAGCATTGGCAATGGCACATTGGCACCCCAATCGAGCGTCGAGGCAACCGTGATGCCGGCGGTCAGCGCGAGAAGGGTACCCAACAGCAGATGCATGTGGTGGAATTTCATGCCCGGATATTGCCCGACAACCGAACCGTGGTGAAATCGATTTCATCGGCCCGGGCATCGATTCCGTCAATCTACGATTCCCGACGGGCGAACGACCAGAATTACGCCGGGCCGCTCAATTCGATAATTCCCGCGGCGAACCACCGTTACTTCACATGCAACATACGGCGCCGGACGACGTGATAGCTGATGAACGTGCAGATATACGGACAGTCACCTGGTCTCGTCGGCACGGTGAACTCGATGACCTGTTCCCTGGCGTGGTCGAGCGGTTTGCCGAGCCAGAGGATGTCCGGATTTCCCGGCATGAAATTGGCCTTGAACCCACGCGCGCCCTTGTTCAGGACGAACAAGAATCCGGGCATCAGCAGGGCGTGACGAAACATTATGCCCGATGATGGACCCGATGGCGCCGAGAACCCTTCCGGACCAACATTGCACGGGATTCCAATGTCAATACCGCACGTGCAACAGCCAGTTTCGGAAGAAGGGATTCGAGAATTTCAGTCCGGCGGATGTTTCCTGCAGAATGCGCCGGCTGACCAGACGGGTGGCGGCGGCCTTGGCGGAACTGGCGTGGGTGATGCCGGCAGTGCCCAGGAATTCCGCCGACTGAATCGATTCGCCACCCATCTGCGCGATGGTTCGCAGGACGGCCAGTTGTTGCCCGGAAATGTCGGCGATGATTTGTTCGTATCCTTTTCGCTCGTCGGCGAACACCTGGAGCAGTGCCTGCTTTGCATGTTCCTGGCTGATGGTCCGCGGCGAACGGGTTTGGGCAAATTCCCAGACGGCCGCGCAAAGCTGTTGCGTGTCGCCGGGGTTGCCGTCGGCGAGTCGGATGATCTGCTCCAGTGTTTCGTCGTCGATCTTGATTCGGCTGTCGGCGAACTTCTTCCGCAGGTATCCGGTCCAGTCGTCGAAATCATCGGCGGCGATCTCCAGGATGGCAGCGGATTTGTAAAAAGGCGCACCGTCGGTGGCGAAGAGGCGCCACATTTCGTTCCGGATGCTGCCACAGAAACAAAAGGGGATTTTGTTCAGCGTCTGTATCTCCTGGCGCAGGACGCCCAGTACCTGGTTGGCATCCTCCATCCCGGCGAGATCCTGGAATTCATCGAGGGCAACGATGATTTTCCGCTTTCCATCCGCCAGGGAGGCCCAGAGGCGCGCGATCTGCGAAACGGTCTCGGGCGGCGCCTTTCGACGCGCTGCCAGCGTCGGGGACAGCGTCGGATTGCCCGTCATCGGATCGACACCCAGTGTGACCGTCAGGCCCGGCAGGGCGTTGGTAATCTTCTGTAGCAGAGTGGCCTTGTCCGCGATGGCGTCGAGCGACTGCACGCAACGCCGCACGAAATCACTCATCGTCCGTACGCCCCAGAGATCCGCGTAAACCAGCGTGGCATTACGGATCGAACTGGCCGTGTGGTGAATAAGGGAACTCTTCCCGACGCGCCGGGGCCCCGCCATTGCCACGTTCTGCCCGCTCCGCATCAGCGAGGACAGACGCTTCTGGAGACGTGTGCGCGGACAGAAATTCTCCGGCCCGACGATGCTGCCGTAAAGAAACGGATTGACTGACATGGGGTGACTGTAACACCGATCACTGTCACAGTAAACACTGTCACAGCATTTACTGTGTTAAAACAGGCCATCCAGGAACAAAAAGAGCCGGCGGTGCGCGCCGGCTCTTTGCGAATTGATTCCAACGTCCGGCTATTTCACGTGCAACATGCCGCGCATGAGCAGGTGATGGCCGGGGAACGTGCAGACATACGGGTAGTCTCCGGGCTTCGTGGGCGCGGTGAACTCGATGACCTGTTCCTTGCCGTGGTCGAGCAGTTTGCTGGCCCAGAGGATGTCCGGACTCTTGGGGACGAAACCGACTGCGAACCCGTTGGCGCCGAGGGTCAAGGCCTTCATGGCGATGATATCCTGCTTGCCGGGGTTCACGAGCACGATGTTGTGCGGCATGAAGTCCGGATTGGCGAAGATCAACTTGATCTTCTTGCCGGCTTTGACCGTGAGCTCCGGCGTGTCATAACGCATCTTCTCAACGACGGTCGCGATGCGGATGGTGGTGAGATCCTTGGTGTCCGAAAGAATCCCGGATTTTTCCGCGACCTCGGTTTGTTTCTCTTCGACCTGACCGGCACCGGCGGCGGGGTCGGCGTTGTACCAGTGATGCTGAACGGTCCGCGCCGCCATACGGGCGTGGGGCTCGGGTGACTTCAACACATCGTTGAGGAGCCGGATGTCACGGGCGTTGTGCTGCTGGTGGACCCAGAGTGCTTCCAACAGGTGATGGGCGTCTTCGGTCTTCTTCGGATCAAACTGCTTCGCCCATTTCCTGGTCGCCGCAATGACTTCCTTGCTGTCGCGTTCGCTCAACTCGACACGGGTGCGATGGCGAACTCCATTGACGGGGTGTTTGAGGTTTTCCAGGAGAGCGGCAATCGGCTGGCCATCAATCTTGACCGGCTTTTGCAGCGGGCGGCCCTTGGCCGTGAGGCGATAGATGCGGCCGTGCTGGTGGTCGCGGTTCGGGTCGCGAACGTTGTGCTGCATGTGCCCGATGATGGCGTTGTGCCAGTCGGAGATGTAGAGAGCGCCGTCCTGGCCGAAGATGGCGTCGGTGGGGCGAAAGTTTTTGTCGCCGCTCATCATGAGGCCTGTGGAATTCTCTTCGTTCTTTTTGCCGTCGGGCATGATCTTGGTGACCTTCAGATCGCCGCCATAGGGGGTACCCCAGACTTCGCCCAACTTGGTTGTGTTGGTGACGGTCGTGGCCGTTTTGCCCCTGCCCTGGGTGCTCACCACCTCGGCGCCGCCGTCCAGGTCCAGCTTGTACTGCTTGATGCCCAGGAAACCGATGGCATTGCACAAGATGAAGTTGCCCTGCATGTCGTCCGGGAAGTGCGTGCTGGAGATGATTTCGTTGGCGCAGACCGGACGAACTTCCTTGACCAGAAGGGGGTGCATCTTCCAGCCCTGGCCTTCGGGGCGGACCTGATAAGCGCGACCGCCGGTGCCGTCCGTAGCGTAGTGGTAGCCCCAGTAATCAAACGAAATCCCGTGCGGGTTGGGGCTGTTGGCACCGTGGAGCGCGATGGTGTGCCGGCGCGGGTCGAAGCGATACATGCCGGATTGAAGGGCGTTGAGCGACGGACCCCACGGATGCTCGTGGTTGTGCTGGAGGAAAATGCCGCTTTGCCAGTAGATGCCGCCATCCGGACCCATGATGAGATTGTTGGCGGCGTGGTGGGTGTCGGAAGATCCGATGCCTTGGAAAAGAACGATCCGCACGTCGGCCTTGTCGTCCCCGTCCGTGTCTTTCAGGAAAATGAGGTCCGGCATTGAGGTCACGATGACGCCGCCGTTCCAGAACTCGAAGCCGAGCGGATTGTGAACGCGGGCGAACTCGATCACGCGATCGGCTTTGCCGTCGCCGTTGTCATCGGGGAGAATGAGCAGGGCATCCTTCATTTCCTTCAGAGGTTCCCACTTGGGATAAGTCTGCCAGGCGGCGGCCCAGAGGCGGCCCTTGGTGTCCACCTGCATCTGCACGGGATTCACCAGTTGGGGGAACTGTTTTTCATCGGCAAAGAGATTGAGTTCGAAGCCGTCGCGCAGAGCCATTTTCTTGACGCCTTCCTCGCCGCTGACGTAGTTGACGTTTCCTTCCTTTTCAGCGTTGGAGCTTTTGCTGCCGCCGCCGACGTTGGAGATGACCTTCACGGGTTTGGCGACGTTGCTATCGTCCACCTTGACGTCCTTGCCTGCGGCCTTGCCCCAGATGCGCTGGTCGCGGTTACCGGTCATCACATCCAGCATCGAGAGCTCGTGCTGGAGCACCTCGGCGTTGGTCTGGTCATCGACGAACTTCAGCGTGGAGCGGCCACCCCAGACGTCGTTTCCGTCAGTGGCGCGGTAGCGGTTGTGCCAGTGCCAGTTCTTGTCGAGGACGGCTTCCCGCAAACCTTCGAGCGAAGCGGAGGCGCTGACATCCTTCTTCAGCAGCGCCTTGGCGATGACTTCGGACACGCGCCGGTTGCCCTCGGCGTTCAGGTGAACCCCGTTGAGAGTCAGCGGCGCATCGCTGTCCGCGTAAAGCTTTAACGAGGGATTGAACAGATCGACGTAGGCGACACCGGCTTCCTTGGCGGCGGCTTCCGTGGCCTTGGCGTACGCGGCCAGGTTCTTGTTGTTGGCCTTGCCGTTGGGGAGATTGCGATCCTTGAGATCCTCGTGGGCAATCGGGCTGAACAGCACGATGCGCGGGAAGGATTTGCCGTTGGCTTTGGAGCCGCGAATGTTCTTCACGAAATCAACGAGCTGGTTCTTGTAGTCGTCCGCCTTCTCCGCCCCGGCATAGGATTCGTTGTAGCCGAACATGGCGAAAACGACGTCGGCCTTCACATGGCGGAGGTAATCAGCCATGGGGGTGAAACCCTTGCTGCGCGGGTAATTGTTCGGGCGATCACCGCTGAGGCTCATGTTCCGGAACGTGACCTGCTGGTCGCGAAGCTGGCTTTGCAGGAGAGTTTCGGTCCAGGCGTCATGCTGCATGCGGTCGGCCAGGCCGTTGCCGAGAATGGCAACGGTGTCGCCCTTCTGAAACTTGAACGGGAGCTTGTCCTTGTAATCGCCAGGGACAGCGGCGAGCTCGGGCTCGACGTCAGTGGGTTGAGTGCGGCCCTTGCTGATGGCCTTGCCAGGTTTACCGGCATAGGTGAGATAGGTCAGCTTGCCCTTGTCTTTGACGTCGATGGCGATGCTTTCGCCCGCACGGATGTCCTTCTGTTCGAAGACCGGTTTGCGCTTCGCGTCGAGCAACTGAAGGGTGAAACCGTCGAGGCGGCTCTCGAAGCCGGAGCGATTCCAGACCTGAATCTTCTCAATGGCCTGTTCCTTGCCGAGATTGAGTTCCCACCAGGGTTTCGTTTCGCCGGAGTTGCTCGTATGGGTCTGGCCACCTTTGTTGTAATCGGGATCCTTGTTGCCATCAATGGCCCGGGTTGCATTGTCTCCGCCGTGGTTGCTGGACTGGGTGGCCTTGCCACTCTTCGCAATATTCTTGCCGCCGCTGATGACCTCGACTTCGTTGAGCGTAAGAATGCGCTTCTTGCCGGTGAGTTCGATGCGGACGAACTGCGCGAGCTTGTCGTCCGCCTTTTTGGCGGCAGCCTTGGGCGTGTCGGCTTTTTTCGCCGCCATCTTCTTTGCACTGGGCTTCTTTGTGCTGGTTGCCTGTGGCGCAGTAGCTTTCACCGTAGGTGGCTTGGCCGGTTGTGTGGTTGGTTGCTTCGGCGCCACCTTCTTTGTCGCGGGTTTCTTTACCTCGGGTTTCTTTACCTCGGGTTTCTTTGTCGCGGTAGCTTTCGTAGGCTGGGTCACCGCCTTTTTCGCGGACTTCTTGGCCGACTTTTTCGCTGGCTTAGCCTGCCGGGCCGGGGCGTTGGTGTTGTGGTTCGCAGGAATCTGGCTCTTGAGGCTGGAATACATCGCGGGCTTCACGCCTTTGGCTTCACCACGGTTCTTGAATGTGTTCGGCTCGTAGGGACCGACGAAAGCAATGTCCGAACCTGCCTTGATCTGATTCTCCAGCCCGATCGACCAATAGATCGCGTTGACGAGCATCCGGCGATAACCGGGATTGAGAATATCCTCCGACGCGCCATACAACGAAGTGAACGCGCGTCCTTCCTTGCCGCTCCCGCCCTTGTAGGTGCGCGTCCATTCGCTGGCCATCGGCGGCTTGGTCTCATCGGGTTTGCCGTTGAAATCCATCGTCATCAACGGCTGCGCCATCGTGAGGATGTTCCAGTCTTTCTGCGGCTCGGCGTTGTAACCGCCCGCGTGCACGTGGATGTCCTTTACGCCGCGCAGGATTGGATGGTTCTTCTGGTCGGGGACGATCGTGATGCGCGTGCTCTGCTGGTGATTCCGGCCGTAGTGGCCGACCCAGCTCTGCCCAAGTACCTGATGACCGAAGCCAGCCTTATAATCCTCGCCCTCATAGCGGAAGTGATACTTGTAAAAGGGATCGTTCTTCTGGTCGTTGCCGTAATTGAATGCATGGGTCGAAGTGCGTAGCGCGACAATCGGCCCCCCGCGATTGAGGTAGTCATCGATATGTTTCATCTGCTCGGGCGGCAAATGGAGGAAGCGGGCGAACAGGACCACGCCGTCCGCCTCCTTAAGCACGTGCAGACCGGGGATATGTGATGCCCCGGCCTCAATCTCGCCCTTGTCGTTCAGACCGAACACGACGGTGCAGTCAAAGCCGTGGTGCACCGCCATGATGCGCGCGAGTGCCGGCAGCGTTTCCTCGGAGCGGTATTCGTGATCGCTGGCAATAAACACGAGGTGCTTGCCCTTGAACGGTGCCTGGGCCCGATAAATCAACGGGTTGAGCGCCTCGGCCGGCCGGATAATGACGCGCTTCTGCGCGGCCGCCGCGGTCGATTGGCAGACATTCAGCGTTGCGGCAACAGCGCAGATTGTGACGAGCCTGCCGAGCGAGGTCATGACGACCGCGAAACTACCGGCGAGGGAACGATTCGGTGATTCTTTGAATTCTTGCATGCGATAAAGGGGGATGGAAATCTCATTGATTCGGTCGTTGGTCAATCCTGCAATTGCGGCCGTCGAAGCAGGGCGCTTCGCCTGACTGGGCCAGAACCTGACAATCAAAGACCGGAAATCGGCCGTCACGATTGAATCCGGCTCGAATTTTGCAGGAATGGCGGCGGATTTGGCTTCTTTCGCGGATCAAACAACAATTTCCGAAAAGGCCCTGTCGAATACCGATTTCTTTTTCGATTTCTTCCGGGCTACTGCCCGCGACCGCCGACCGTGATGCCATGCACTTCAAGCTCGCCATCCCGCCCACACAAGCCCACCGCCATATGGACTGCCCCGACATTCACATGTCGGCGCTTTCCCTGGGGCGTTCATTGACAAGCGAGACGCTCGGCGAAGAAATTCAACAGGAGCCCCCAAGCAAGCTCATTACCGGGCCGGATTCGTCATGGCCAACAGCACAAGAATCTCGCATACTCGCTCGATGAAAATCACGGAAGGCGTCTGCAAATACGCCGCCGGACGAGGCACCGCCGAGGAAGAGGCGTTGAAGACGGGGATGGAAAGAAAATCCCACGAGTTCAGCGGGAACTGCAGAGAGCTTTACGCGAAAACGTGATTCGGGAACACTCACCCAGTGCGAACAATTCGGCTCAAGATTTCCGACCTCTTTGAATTTGAGGCACAGCCCGCTCCGGTATCACCGGATATCGATGCGGTCAGGGATCTGGTGCTCGAGCGTTACGGATTTCTGCCACAGCCAGTTTTGGTTCAGATCGACGGCGACGAAGTTGTCATCCAACACCCCGAAGAATCCACGCCGGCCCAAACCGAGGCGGCGCGACTCGCCGAGCGGGCGGGGAAGCGGGCCGCCGAAGGCAATTACCAAAAGGCCATTGGCATTCTCAAGCGGGTTTTGGAACTGCAGCCGTCGCTGCACACCGCCCGACGCGATCTTGCGATGGCCTACGTTGAGGCCCGCGACATAGACAACGCTACGAATCACTTGATCGAAGTTCTCCGGCTGAATCCACATGACGCTTGGAGCTGGGTTGTTCTGGCCAATCTTTACATCCGTGAGAAGTCGGACAAGGACACCGGGGAGAAGTTTCTTCGCAAAGCGCTGGAAATAGCGCCGAATGACGCGTGGGCCTTGAACAGCCTGGCAGCGGTGTGCCACGAGCGAGGGAAAGCCGAGGATGCCATCAAATTGTTCGAGCAAGCCATCGTCGCCAACCCTGAGTTCGCCAACGCCTACTACGGCGAGGCGATTGTCCACAACTCGTCGCACAAACCGGATGCAGCCGTGGAAACGCTCAACCGGATGTTCGCCAGAGCGAAGATGCAGGATGCGCGGACGAAACCGGTTTACGACGGTGCGCGCCAACTTTTCGCCAAACTTCAAGGTGATCTGGCAGAGCGGGACCAGTCGGAAGCATTCAAACTCGTTCAGAACTACAAGGCACAGATGGAATCGATGTCCGGCTATCCGATCCGGGTTCAGGAAGAGGATTTTGAAAGCAAAATAGGTGCGACCATTCAGATGGCGTGGAAACATCAACGCGACTTCCACCTCGTGAAGATTAGAGCGGATTACCCCCCTCCATTGGTCAGTCATCTGGAGTGCCACGAACTCACCCATCTCAAGCTCGAATCTGAGGCGCGCAAGGCTGGCAGGAATCTGTTCTTTGCGACCACGGCCACGACGCGAGAAATCGCGATCCGATCGGTTGCCGGAGACCTGCGCAAGTGGGAGAAGGCCGGCTACCCCGAGCAGAAGATTGCCGAGATTACCCGGACACTCATCGGCGGGCTTTGCGGATTCCTGTTCAACTGTCCGCTGGACATGTTCATTGAGCGGCACATTCGCGACACGTTCACACCGCTCAAACCCGCGCAATTCCTCTCGGTTCGGAAGCTGGCGCTCGAAGCCTGGCAGACGACCATCAATCCGGAGGTTCGCCGCCTCACACCACGGAAGATTTTTCAGGCGAACCTCGCGCTGAACGGCGCCTACGGTTTGTTTCTCGACGATCTTTTTCACGGAGCGTCGGAGTTTGCCGCGCCGTATCGCAGTCTGGAGAATTTTGCCTTTTCGCAGAAGCTTTGGAAACACTGGCAGGAGCGGACGAAGAACCTCGGGCCGGGTGACGAGTATCGGCTGGTGGACGAGTTTGCCGATATGGTCGGCCTGCGCGACTGGTATGAATGGCGGCCCGACCCCGGCCATCACGAGGCGACCGCCGAACCACTCAAGGAAGGCAGCACCAATCCGGCGCTGCTCTCGGCCAAGCAACCGGCAGCGGTCTTTTATTTCCTCGACGCCTTCAAGCGATACGACGCCATGACGCCGGAACAGGTGCGCGACGTCGCGTATGAAATTGCGCAGCTGGGCCGGAACGGACTCGACTATGCCGCGCCTGACGAAAAATACGAACTCCGCGCGCTGCCCGACCGCAAGTTTTCCGGTCTGCACCTCATGTGCCTCATGTTTGCGGGTTTCAAACGCGTTGCGCCGGAACACGAAGTGCAGATGGATTTGCACGATTCGTTCCTGACGGCACTTCAGATGCACAAGAACGGAGAGGGGAAACGATGACGCTCCGCCGCAACCCAAATAGCCATGCCCACTGAAGCCGACGCCAGAATCGTGGTTGACCGCCTCTTGCGTGAGGCGGGCTGGGACGTAGAGGACAAGGCGGTAGTTTCGACGGAAGAAGCCGCGGCCGATGGCCGCGCAGACTATCTGCTCAAGAACCGCCGCACTCAACCCCTGTCCGTGCTCGAAACCAAACGGTTCTCTGTTGATCCTTATTCAGCCAAGGAACAGACCAAAGCCTACGCCATCAGCCTGGGTGCCCCGTTCATCATTCTGAGCAACGGGCGCGAGCATTATTTCTGGGATTACCAAAATGGAGATGCCCGGCCCATTCTCGGATTCCCTTCGCCCGCTGATCTTGATCGTCGCGCCAACCTCCGCCTGCACCGCAAGGGCGATACCGCGCAGTCCCTGCAAGTCATCCCTTATCCGGCGCGATTCCGCTTCAAAGGCGAAGAAGTGGACGCCCGACCTTACCAGGTTGGGTGCATGAAAGCGGCGGACGTCGCCCTCATTGCCGGCCGGCGGCGAATGTTATTTGAGAAGGCCACCGGCACCGGCAAAACCCTCACCATCGCCATGCTGATGAAACGATGGTTCCAAGCCGCCGTCATTTCTCGCGTTCTGTTCCTGGCTGATCGAATCGAACTCGCGAAGCAGGCCAAGGAAACCTTTGACGATTACCTGCGCGACTACCCATGCACGTTGCTGTATGGCGGCAAGAAATCGCTCGAAGGCCAGATCGTCGTCGGCACGCTCGACACCATCGCGGGGCAGCTTGGCCCCTGCGGCTTCGGTCATGCGTATTTCGACTTGGTGGTAACCGACGAGTGCCACCGCTCCATTTACAATACCCACCGCGCCACACTTGCGCACTTTGACGCCATCCACATCGGCCTGACGGCCACGCCCAATCCCGGCGAGCTTCATTGGGTGAGCGAACATGAGCGCCAGCTAATCCGCAGCACCTACATGTTTTTCGATTGCTGGGACAGCGCCGCGCAGGAAGGCCGCCCGACGTTCGCCTACACCATTCGCGAGGGCATCCGGGAAAAGTTCCTGGCCGACTACCAAATCTATTCCGCCGAATCCGTTCTCACGTTTGAGGGCACGGAATGGGAGGAAGAGGAAATCGGTTTCTCCGATTGGGGGCGCACCGCCGAGAGCGAAGACCGACTCAATCTCATCATCGAAGAATACTTCCGTGTCGAAGAGGAACGCCCGCAGCCGCACCCGCGCAAAACCATCGTGTTTGCCGTCAGTGAAAGACAGGCCGTGATGTTGGAACGGCTGTTCAATCAGCTTCTCCCCGATGCCGCGTGCCTGCGCATCGCCCAACAGACCAATCGTTCGCCCGCCGAAGTTCGCCAGAGTTTCGCGCAGAAAATCACCTGCTACTCGAACAACGGCAACCCAAAGCCGATCATTGACCGGTTCAAATTTGACCCGTTACCCATCATTGCCGTCTCCGTGGACATGCTCGACACGGGGTACGACCACAAGGAGATTGAAAATCTCGTGATGCTGCGCCCGACCGCGTCAGCCATCAAATATGCGCAGATGCGTGGTCGCGGTAGCCGCTTGTGTCCGCGCATCGGCAAGACCTCATTCCTGATTTACGATTACGTCGGCAATCATGCCCGCTTCAACGACCCTGGCGCGCAGTATCACCGCCCGAAACAAGTCGGCAAACGCCCGAAGCCCGGCGGCACTGACGACAACGATGACGACGTTATTATTGATGGCCCGCCGCCACCACCGCCGCCCGGCCCGCCGCGGGAATTTACCGTCATTCCGCTGGGCGCGAGGGAGGATTCCATTCGCCATCGCGAATTGATTCACGTCGGGCCGGAGGGCATGGCCATTGACCGGCGGGAATACCAGGACCACTGGTTCAAGCGGATTCAGGAATTGCGCGACACCGAACCCGCCGTGCGCAAGATCATGGCGGGCGAATCCCTCGCCGAGAACGAATGGGAAGAACTCGCGCTCAAGCTGAACTCGCCGGAATTCTGGTTTGACGAATCCACACTGCGCAAAGCCTTCGAGCAACCGTCCGGCTCGCTGTCCGATTTCATCCGCGCCGCTCTCGGCTTGTATCAACTGCCGACGCGCCAGCAACGCGTCGAGCGCGCCTTCAATGTCTGGGTTGCTGAGAATTCCAGCAGCATCAATCCCGATCAGGCGCGGCTCTTGCGCCTGTTGCGCAATGTGGTTTCCGCCACCGTGTCCGAAACGAAATACGTCGCACTCGACCCCAGCATTTTCACTCACCCGCCGTTCACGTTCCAAGGCGGACGCGCCCGCGCCGAAGCTATTTTTGGCCGCGACCGTCTCGACGCCATCATGCAGGAACTGAACAACCTGATTGCCGCCGCGTGATATGAACCGAACGTCTCCATTCTCCGTAGCAGCCGACGTAAGAAGGCTCATTCTCCGCCAAATTAGTCAGAGCCTCGTCACCTCGGCTGCTACGAGATTTTGAATCATGGATAAAGCCTCACTCCAGAATCTGCTCAAACGTCTCTGCAAAGTGATGTGGGAAGCCAACATCACAAACCCCATCACCTACGTCACGCAGATTTCCTACGTGCTGTTCCTGAAAATGCTCGAAGAAATGGACGCCGAGCAGATGGAGTTCGAAGTCCCGCCTTCAGGCGGAAAGAAACCGGCTAAAACCGGAACTCCAAACGCCCGGCAACGCTCTCCCATCTTCACCAAAGTCAAAATCGCCAGAGACACCGTGGACTTCGGCAAACTCCGTTGGTCAGTCCTCACGTCCGATCCGGACAATGTGCGTATGCTGGAAACCCTGCGCACGTTGCTCCCGAAGCTCGCCGTCCATCCGGCGCTGTCGCCCGCCGCCCGCGCCTTGTTTGAGGATTCGGCCATCGTCATCCCGGATGGGGCAACGCTCCGCAAAGCCGTGGACACACTGAAAGACGTTCACCTGTTGAGCGAGGATGCCGACGTGAAGGGCGACTTGTTTGAAATCCTCGTCAACGACCTCGGCAGCCAGAAGAAGGCCGCGCAGTTCCGCACGCCGCGTCATCTCATCCGCGTCATTGTTGAAATGGTGAATCCGCAGATTGGCGAGACCGTGTGCGATTCCGCCGGCGGCACCGGTGGATTCGCCATCGCCGCCTACGAGCACATTTTGCTGGCGAACAGTTCGCCGGAGTTTGTCCGCGAAGTTCCCGCGCCCTACGGCCTGCCGGTGAAACGCGGCATGGGCGACCGCCTCAAGCCGTCGCAGTGGAAATTTTTGCAGTCCGGCACGATCCACATTTTTGAGGCGGACAAGGACATCATCCGCATGGCTGCCATGAATGCCGTGCTGCACGGCTTTGACCAGTCGCCCATAGTGCGGCGTGATTCCATCGGCGGCGGTGAGGACAAATGGGACGAAGTGCAATTCGATTGCATTTTGGAAAACCCGCCGTTCTCCGGCGCGGCGCAATCACCCAAGCGTTCTTTGCGCGTCGAGAAAGGTGAAAAATACGTTTTGTTTCTTGCCGCTGCAATTCGCAGCCTGCGTCCCGGCGGACGCGCCGGCATAGTTTTACCCACTGGCATTTTGTTCGGCGACACAAGCGCACACGTCGAAGTAAAAAAACGCCTGCTTGCAGAATGTGATTTGCATGCCGTTGTCACTCTGCCTAGTGTGCTGGGCGTTAAATAGCTATTCATAATCAATTCTTCGTGCTGACGATGGCAAGCGCTTCCTTGGCCCGTTGGATTTTTCTGAGGATTTCCGCCCCCTCGGCTTTCCAAACATATCGCTTCGGATCGAAATCGCGCTGCGCGAGGTAGGCCTCTATCGATTCGACCAGCTCTTTTCGGTGACGCTGATTGATCCATTTGATCCAACTTCCGACTTTCGGGTGCTT
>CALBIE010000539.1 GCA_937893495.1 uncultured Verrucomicrobiales bacterium
TTCATGCTCTGCTGCACTTCAAAGCGGCGTGGTTTTTGCCCCTTTTTCTTCGGAATCGTTTCGTAAACGTAAGTCGCCATAGATTGATAAGAGTTTCCAGTTCGTATAACGAACATCGCCAGAAAAGACAATTTCACGAATCCGTCGTTCAACCGAATCGGGTTTGATTCGCGTGTTTCCAGCGCCGGAGACAAAGCCTACTGAATCTTGTACAGGTGGTTTTCCGAGCGCAGATAGATGGTGCCGTCCGCAACGGCATGGGAGGCATAGGTCTTCTCTTTCACATCATTCTCCGCGAGCACCTCAAACTTTTTCCCGGCCTTCACAATCACCGTCTTGCCCGCCTCACTCTGAAAATAGATTCTTCCACCCGCGGACATCGGAGATGCCGAATGCCCGCCACCCTCGAGGCGCTCGGACCAGTAAATCTCGCCCGATTTCGCATTCAGACACGAGGCAATGCCGCTGTCATCCACCATGTAGAGTTCGTCTCCAACCAGCAACAACGACGGGGTCTTCGGGCAGCTCCGCGAAACTTTCCAGGCCACGTGAGTGCTTGTCACGTCCCCATGACCATCCGGCCGGATGGCCAGCACATTGGCCTGGTTAAAACCAGTGGACAAATAAATCATGCCGTGCCCGTAAACCGGCCGCGGCACCACCGAATAGCCCTGGCCATAAAACACCTCCCAGATAATCTTGCCGTCGTCCGGGTTGAGGGCATATACGACGCCGCTGCCTGGGCTGATCACCTGCTTCTGGCCCTTTACCACAATCAGCAACGGCGTGCTGAAGGAGAACTTGCTCTTGGCGTCGCTCTTCCGGGGAGTCTTCCAAAGCACCTTGCCTGTTGCCTTGTCCAAAGCCACGATGAAGGGATCTTCCCTGGCGTCGCAATTGAAGATCAGTTTGTCATCCACCAATATCGGCGAACCGCCATTGCCGTGTTGAGGTGAATATACAAGTGACGTCTGTTTCCAGATAACCTTGCCTTTCAAATCCAGACACGCCGTTCCATTCGGGCCAAAGTGCACATACAATCGTCCGTTTTCGATGATCGGCGTCGGACTGGCATGGCTGTTCTTCTTGTGCATTTTAGCAATCGCGACGGTCAATACCGGGCTGTCCCACACTTTCCGTCCCGTCTTTTCATCCACCGCCACTGCGTGCAGCCCGATGCCATCGGACGCTTTTTTCGCGGTCGTGAAAAAGATTTTGCCATCGGACAGCACGGGCGATGACCAACCGGAATCCACGGGTGTCTTCCAGGTTACGTGCTGCGTCGCGCTCCACTTCAGCGGAAGATTCTTTACGTCGGAATGTCCTTGGCCGGTCGGCCCACGAAACTCCGTCCATTCACTGGCTGTCGAAGAGATGCCGGTCGCCACCAGCCCGGCCAGGGCAATCATTCGGTAATTCATGGCCGGATTAGACCCGAATCACCCGCATGAATTCAACCTGTATCTGAAGAGGCAACGAATCGGATTTGCCAGTTCATCGCTCCGGTCTTGAGTCGCCGACCGCAATCCCCGATTCTCAGCGCTCATGCCGAAGAACGGAATGGCGACAGACATGCTCGAAGCCGCGAAGGAGCTCAGCGCGGCGGTTGGCAAGCTTCAGTTTCCGGCCCCGGTTGCCTGCGTTTACAATCCGCTCGATTACGCCTGGTCGGCCCACGAGCAGTATCTTCGGCGCTTCGCCAACTCCACCAAACGGGTGGTGCTGCTCGGGATGAATCCCGGACCATTCGGCATGTCTCAGACCGGCGTTCCCTTCGGTGAAATCGCTGCCGTGCGCGACTGGATGGGCATCGAGACCACCATCGCCAAGCCCGCGAAGGAACACCCGAAGCGGCCCATCGACGGTTTCAGTTGCGCCAAATCCGAAGTCAGCGGTCGGCGTCTCTGGGGACTATTTGCCGAACGATTTGGCACGCCGGAGAAGTTCTTCAAAGATCACTTCGTGCTGAACTACTGCCCGCTCGTGTTCATGGAAGAAAGCGGTCGCAACCTCACTCCGGACAAGATTCCCACAAACGCTGCAAAAAAAATGTTCGCCGCCTGCGATCAACACCTGGTCACCTGCCTGAAGATTCTCCAACCCGAATGGGCCATCGGCATCGGCGGCTTTGCCTTGAAACGAATTAAGGCGGTAACCGAAGGACTCAATCTAAAGATGGGCACCATCCTTCATCCAAGCCCTGCCAGCCCGGCTGCCAACAAAGACTGGGCTGGCAAAGTGACTGCGCAGTTGACGAAAATGAATGTATGGGAATCGTAAAGAATCAATGTCATGCTTTCGGGCTCCCCGAAATCGTTGGGTTTGCAGCAGTTCAGATTGAAAACTCAGATTATGAATCCAAAATCTCAATATCGTCGCCGAGGGATCAGGTTTGACAGACTTGTTGTCCTGTTACTGTGCGCATCAGTTGTCTCGCGAATTTACGGTGCGGACCAAGGTGCGGTGACTGTCAGCGCGGAGTTTCCCGGCGGCAACATTTCGGTGGATAAGAATGAGGCTGGCTCGGTTCATGTCGCTCCTGATCTGCGCGGCGACCGGCCGTGGTTCTACTGGTACTTTGAGGCAAAGGCAGTCGAACCCGGTCGGGTCAGTTTTGTTTTCCCGGAGAAGGTGGTCGGCTTCAAGAATGGAGCCATCAGCTTTCAAGGGCCGGCGTTCAGTCCCGACACCGGCACGACCTGGCGATATCTCGGCACGAATAATGTTCTGGGCAAGGATTTCTTCTATGACTTTACGAAACCTAACGAGACGGTTCGATTTGCAGTTGCGATTCCGTATGTCCAATCGGACCTGGATAAATTCCTCATCAGGAATGCGTCCAATCCACACCTCAAGCAGAGCGTTCTAACGAAGAGCAGGAAAGGGCGGCCGGTCGAGTTGTTGCAAATCGGCAGACCCGCACCGGAGCGGAAAAACGTGCTCGTTACCGGTCGGCATCATGCCGCTGAAACCATTGCAAGTCATGTGCTGGAGGGGTTTCTTCAGGCGGCGATAGCCGACAACCCGACCGGTGAGGCGTTTCGAAGCAAATACTTCCTCTACGCCGTGCCCTTCGTGGACAAGGACGGAGTCGAAGACGGCGATCAGGGCAAGAACCGGTTGCCTCATGATCACAATCGCGACTACGGACCAATCCCCATCTACCCGGAGGTAAAGGCGATCATGGAGCTGGCGATGTCGGCGAAGATTGTAATGTCCCTGGATTTTCACTGCCCGACCCTGGTGATGCCGGATCATCAGGTGATGTATTTCGTCGGCCCGAAAGATCGACCGATCGGCAACTTTGCGAACGTTTCGATGCTGGCAAAAGGAATCAAGCAAGGTCTGCCGGCCAACAGTCCGCATGGACCGCTGGTGTGGCTGAAACCGGCGCCCATCCAACTCCCGATGAACTCCTACTATTTTGGCTTTCGTGACGATGCGATGATGGCGGCGACGCTGGAGATCCCGTTCGCGCCTCCGGGAAAGATCATGACGCCGGCGAGATGCCGTGAGTATGGCAAAGTCGTGCTGGAAGCCTGGACCAGGGCGAGCTTTGTTTCCGGGTCAAATGAAAAGACAACGGAATGACGATGTCAGTCGTGACGACTATTTCCCCAATGCCCGGGATACCTCGTGCTCCAATGCGCTGCCACGAAGATTGCTGCCGATGATTTTGCCTTCGCCATCGATGAGGTAAGTCGTAGGAATTGAACTGACACCGTACTTCTTCGCGAGTTTGTTGCCCCAGCCTTCGCCGTCGAAATACTGCGGCCAGGTCATTTTTTCGCGCTTCAAAAACCCGTTCAACGCGCTTTCGCTCTGGTCGAGGCTGATGCCGATGATTTCAAATCCTTTGGCGTGGTAATTTTCATACGTCGCCTTGACGTGGGGCAACTCGCGAATGCACGGCCCGCACCAGGTCGCCCAGAAATCGAGCAGCACGACCTTGCCTTTTAGGCGCGCAAGGCTCAGCGGTTTGCCGTCCAAATCTTTTTCGTCGAAATCCGGGAACACCTTGCCCACGACAAGATTTTTCTTCACCCGCATGGCCTCGGCCTGCGCCTTGACCCGGGCGATGACGTTATCCGCGTCTTTACCCTGCGTGGTTTCCGGAAACGACGTTTTCAATTGTTGAAGAATTGGCAACGCCTTGTCGGTGTCCTGAAAGACCTGCATGTAGAGCATCGCTTTCATGACCAGAATCTGCGCCATGTCATCGGTCTTCAGGTCCTGGTACTTCGCCAGCAACTGGTCGAACTTCGCGATGTCGGTCGCCAGTTCCTTCTCGGTTCGTTGGCCCGCCTTGAGCTTGGCGTTGATAGCTTCGACGATGGCGGACATTTCTGCTTTTGGATCGCCTTTTTCGGCAGCATGAGAGCCGGGCAAAAGCGCCAGCAAAAGTGACGTAAGTAAGAGTGATGCAAAAAGTTTCATGAGTTCTGGATACCTGAGCGAATACAATTATTCCCGGCGAGGGAATCACTTTTCCGGGGGCAGGGCAAGAGTTACGACGGGATGGGCGGCAATTCTCATTTCAGTGGAGCGCGGAATTCATTCCGTTTGCGCGTCCGAACGGATTGCGGTTTTCGCATGTTTCAACGCGTTTTGGATCGCCGCGTTCAAGCGGCCTCAAGGCCGCACTCCCTGGGCAGCGCGCGGATGCGCCCGTGATATTTTTCCCATGGCCGCGCGTGGGCGTCGCATCAACCACCCTCGTCTTCCGCGCGACTCTATGCCTCACTTTTCAATCGCGGCGCGAAAAGTGTCCAATCGAATCAGCGCGAACAGGCTGACTAACGCTTTCGCTTTTGCGGTGCCGATTTGCCTGTTTTATCGGGGTCGAACCTCGGATTCTTCCTCGGCATTTGCGCGCCGACGGATTCCCGCCACCGTGCCAATTGGCTTTTCAGTTCGGCGGCGAGCTTGGATTGCCGCGGGATCAGATTCTTCGTTTCACCGATGTCGGCCGCGAGATCGTAAAGAGCATCGGGTGTGTCATCGTGGAAATCAATGTAGCGCCACTTGCCCCGGCGGACGGCGGAGTAGGGCGCGTCACCGCCCGCGTGGTAGTGCGGGTAATGCCAGTAGAGAGTGTCCCGCTTCAGTTCGGACTGCGGGTTTTTCATCAGCCCGAGAATGCTGACTCCATCGATTGGCGCGGCGAGCTTGGCAGAACGCTCCTTCGATGCGACGTCGAGGGCCGTGCGAAAAAAATCAATGGTCATCACCGGCGTGCTGCATTTCGTCGCGGCGGGAACGGTGCCGGGCCAGCGGGCAATCATGGGAACGCGGACACCGCCCTCGTAGGCCGATCCCTTTCCTCGGCGCAGCGGGGAGTTGTCCGCGATGTTGTCTATCTTGCCGTTTCGCTGCGTGAGCCCGCCATTGTCTGAGACAAACAGGATGAGCGTGTTCCTCGACAATTCGAGTTCATCGACCTTTTTAGTGATGCGCCCGACGCTTTCGTCGAGGCTGTGAATCATCGCCGCGTACGTTGCATTGCGAATCTTGATATCTGGACGCGTCGCGAGTTTTTTTTCATAGTGCGCCTTGAGCGTTGCCTTCCCTTGAATCGGCGTGTGCGGATTGTGATAGGCGAGGTAGAGAAAGAATGGTTTCGCACGATTCTTCGCAATGACCTTGAGCGCTTCGTCCGTGAAATAATCGGTGACGAACCCGCCTTTGCTGCCGTCGTCCCGGGTGAACGTCGTCGGCAGAAAGTAGCCGCGCGTCCCGGTGGGTTTATCCAGCGACGTCTCAAATCCCTGCCCGATCGGGAGGAACTGCTCGGCGCGGAATCCCTTCACCGGTGACTTGGTTTCCAGGTGCCACTTCCCGATATGCGCGGTGACATAGCCATGCGAACGCAGGGCTTCCGCAATCGTTTCCTCTTTCGGACTCAGGTATTTCGTCCAGGCGGGAATCGTGAGTTTTTCAAAAGGGCGATTTTGACCCGCAATAAAATCGGTGAGATGGAGACGGGCCGGGTACTTGCCGGTCATCAGCGAGGCGCGGGTCGGTGAACAGACGGTGCAGGCGGCATAGGCATCGGTAAACTGCATGCCTTGCTTCGCCAGTCGATCAAGATTGGGCGTCTCATGCAGGGTGTTGCCGTAGCAACCAATGCCCGTCCAACCCAGGTCGTCGGCCAGCAGGAGAATGATGTTGGCCGGTTGCGCCGCGGCATGCACCGTCGGCGGGAATAAAGAGACAGTGAGAACGAACAGGATTCGTTGAATAAATGGGGTCATAGATTGTTGCGATACAAGACTGCCACCGTGAATAATCAATGGCGAGAATTCGATTCTATCCTGTTTTTCCGAGTTGCCCAAGTGCCGGCGGAAGGAAAGGATTGGGAATGCGATTGATCATTGCTGGCATCGGACTGTTGTCGGTGGCGCTGTGCGGCGTGGGTGCGGACAAAATACTTCCCGCGCCGGAGTTGCCTGCGTCTAGTCCGTGGGATCTCCTGGAACTGAGCCAGGTTCCCGAGTTTCGTTGGACTGACGAGAAGAAGCCCATTCGTTCGCTGATCTATGAAGGTGCCAAACTGTTTGGCGAAAAGACCGAAGTCTTTGCTTTCTATGCGACACCAGAGACGATCGGTGGCAATGCCTCAAGTGAAGGTGAATACCCGGCCGTAGTGCTGGTGCACGGCGGCGGTGGGACCGCCTTCGCCGAATGGGTCTGGCTGTGGGCCAATCGCGGATACGCTGCCGTTGCGATGGATCTGTCCGGCCATCGACCACCGGCACCAGTTTTTGACCCCGACACAGGTCAATTGCTCGAAGACCTGGGTTTTGACCCAAAGGGTCGCAAGCGACTCGAATACGGCGGGCCGGATCAGGGACATCAGCAGAAGTTTGATTCCATTGGCGGTGAAGTTTCCGACGACTGGCCGTATCACGCGGTGGCCAATGTCATCCGCGCCCATTCGCTCATTCGCAGTTTTCGCGAGATCAATGTCCGCCGCACAGCGGTCACCGGAATCAGTTGGGGCGGTTATACTACGTGCCTGGTGGCCTCGATTGACAATCGGTTTGCGGCTGCGGTGCCGGTGTACGGTTGCGGTTTTCTGCATGAAGGTGAATCGGTGCAGAAGCCGGCTATCGACAATCTCGATTTGCGCGACGAGTGGGTCAAAACCTACGATCCCTCCCGCTACCTGCGCGCCTGTCGCGTGCCGATTTTTTTCGTCAATGGCACGAACGACAAACACTATCCGCTGGACAGTTATGCCAGGTCCTATTCGTTGGTTCAGGGTCCGCGAAATCTGCGCATCCAGGTGAACATGCCGCACAGCCATCGCGCCGGTTGGGTGCCGGATGAGATTGGGCTGTTCATTGATCAATATTGCCGTGATGGCAAGCCGTTGCCGGTTATCGGCAATCCCAAACGAGAAGGAAACATCGTGGTTGCCGGGATTGAAAACACGGACGGAATCAAACAGGCGACGCTGCATTACACGGCGGATAGGGGCCCACTCGTGAAACGTAAATGGAAGCAGCAACCGGCTGCCTTGAAGGAAGGAAAAATTACCGCGCCGATGCCTTCGGAAACGCCGACGATATGGTTGCTGTCAGCCACGAGTGAACGTGGCGCAATGGTCACCAGCGAGGTGGTGTTTGCCGCAGACCGTTAGTGTCGAAAATCTATCGACCCGCTACTTCAATTCCCGAATCTTGATGTTGCGGAAGGCGCATTCGTCGTTGTGGTAGGTGAGGACAATGTGAGCCGTTTTCTTGGTGCCGAAACCTTCGACGTTTTTGAACTTGGTCTTCTTGACCTGCGCCAGGATTTCCGGATCGCCGAGTTCATATTCGAGGACTTTCCCGCCGTTCAACCAGTGTTCGACGTGGTTGCCCTTCACAGAGATTTTTGAATGATTCCACTCACCGAACGGCATGACCTTTTTGTTCTCGTCGGGCGCAACAACGAGGTAGAACGAGGCGCAACTGGATTCGGCGTGATTCTTCACCAACGCGTCATCAATGAGTTGGTATTCGTGGCCGATAGGTCCGCCGTGTTTTTCCTCGACCATGTATTTGACGCCATTGTTGGACCGGGGCGGTATCTTCCATTCCCACGAAAACTCGTAATCAGTGAACTGATCGCGCGTGATCAGATTGCCGCCTTTGCCGCCTTTGACACAGGTGAGCGCGCCGTCCTTGATTGCCCAGCCTTTGTCGGGCGGTCCTTCCTTTCTATACACGCGCCAATTGTTAAAAGATTTACCATCGAACAACAGTTTCCAGCCGTCCTTCTTCTCCGAGTCGCTGAGAGTGTTTGGTTGTCCGGCTGACGCCGAAGCGACGGCGAACACGGAGGCGGCGAGGGCAAAAAAGGTCTGGGTTTTCATCATTCTAGGTTGAGAGTCGTTGCGTGTTTCTTTGGTCAGCGGAATCTGACGTGGTTATAGGCAGCCATCTTCACGGTGGCAAGGGTTGTCAGTCATCGGGCTGTCGGCGGTTCGGTGCATTGGCGCACTGCCCCCGGGAGCGCGGCCTTGAGGCCGCAGAAATGCCCGTTCGCAGATCGGGCGGACGGATTCCCGGAATCGTTTCTCTCCGACCACGTCTCTGCGGCATAAATGCCGCGCTCAGCTCGGGCCTCCGCCCGAATACGCGCTCGGCGCCTCGTGTGAATTAGTTGTGATTGACCAGCATCCAAGACAAAGCTACTAAAGCTCCCTTCCACTATGAAAAAACGCTCAATTGCACTTCTCGTCGGTGGCAGCATTGCCATCTGCCTGCTTCTTTCCACGTCCACCTCTTCCGCTGCGAAAGCCAAACCGCCCGCGGGATTCAAAGCCCTGTTCAATGGCAAGGACCTGAAGGGCTGGTGGGGCCTGACGACCGAGGACCCGGCCAAGTGGCAGGCCCTGGCGCCGGACAAATTGAAAGAGAAGAGGAAAAAGAGTATCGAGGATATCAAGCAGCACTGGACCGTCGTGGACGGCGTGCTGGTCAACGATGGCCACGGGCTCTACCTGTCCACCGAGAAAAACTACAAGAATTTCGAATTGCTCGTGGATTACAAGACGGTGCTCAAGGCGGACAGCGGGATTTACCTGCGCGGAATTCCACAGGTTCAAATCTGGGACAGCACGGACGACAGTGAGCAGGCGGTCAAGTTGGGCAAACCGAAGGGCTCTGGTGGATTGTGGAACAACGGAGCCGCCGGCACGCCGGGACGCGATCCTCTTGTCCTGGCCGACAATCCCCTGGGCGAATGGAACAGCTTCCGCATCAAAATGATTGGTGACAAGGTCACCGTGCATTTGAATGGAAAGCTCGTAGTTGACAACGCCCGGTTGGCAAACTTTTGGGGTGACCGAAAGCTGCCGATGGAGGAGCGCGCGCCAATAATTGAGAGTGGTCCGATACAACTGCAGACCCACGGTGGCGAGATCAGTTGGCGGAACATCTACATCCGGGAAATCAAGGATGGGCAATAGCACCTGACGTAACCTTCTACATGATACTGATATGAAAACAGTTTTCGCATTCGCAGTGGCGGTGTTGATGACAACGTCCTCAACAATGGCTGGAGAGAAGGGGTTCAAGTCCGTGTTCAATGGAAAGGACTTCGAAGGATGGGCCGGTCCCATCGAGAACTACGAAGTGGTCGATGGCGCCATCATGTGCAAGAAAGGCAAGGGCGGCACCATTTACACGAAGGAGGAGTATGCCGACTTTGTGGTTCGCTTTGAATTCAAGCTGCCTCCGGGAGGGAATAATGGCTTGGCGCTACGCTATCCCGGGAAGGGCAATACCGCCTATGTCGGCATGTGTGAACTACAGGTGCTCGACGAAAAATATGAGGAGGTGCGCAAGGCCAAACTCGATCCGCGCCAGGTCCACGGCTCTGCTTATGGGATGGTCGCGGCGAAGCTTGGCGCGCAGAAGCCATCCGGCGAATGGAACGAGCAGGAGGTCGTCGTGAAAGGGTCCACGATCAAGGTCACTCTGAACGGAACGGTCATTCTGGATTGCGACTTGAGCACCGTGACGGAATTCATGGCCAACAGTCCGCATCCGGGCAAAGATCGAACCAGCGGGCACTTCGGTTTTGCCGGGCACAGTGATCCGGTGATGTTCCGTAAGATCCAGATTAAGAAGCTGGATTGACCGAAACCGCGGATTGACGCGGATGTTCAAATTGCCGAGCGCATCCGTGCCTCGCCTCGCCCTGACAGGAGCGCGGACTTCAGTCCGCAGAGGCGTTGCAGAGCAGGACTTCTTCCGTATGTTGGTGACGATGGTTCCAAGTGGATGTTTCTGCGGCGTAATCACCGCGCTCCGGGTGCGCTCCACGTCCAGGGCTGATTCATCTGGAAGAGGAAACAGTTC
>CALBIE010000540.1 GCA_937893495.1 uncultured Verrucomicrobiales bacterium
CATGAAAAGGGAGACTTGTTTTATAAGCCAGTTTCGTATTCCGTATCAAAATCAGCCATATACAATATGACACGCTACTTCGCCACATACTGGGCGAAGAAAAAAGTGAGAGTAAACAGTCTCACCCTGGCTGGGGTGTTCAATCGGCAGGATGCAGAGTTTTTGAAGGCCTATTTGCCCCTCGTGCCGATGGGACGCATGGCGGAATGCGAGGATTATATTGGTCCCGTCGTATTCTTATCGTCCTCGGCCTCGTGTTACATGACGGGGGCGAATCTGGTGATCGATGGTGGTTGGACCGCCTGGTAGATCCCGCCCGTGGCGGAAAAGGCCGTGGGGCGTTGTCGTCCGGCCGGTCGCACGCAGCATTTGGCAATAATGAAGACTAGCAAAGATACCGATTTTCCAACCGTCATTCCTAACTGGATCAACGGACGAGAGCAGGCCTCTTTGAGTGGTCGAACCTTCTCGAAAATGGCTCCAGCGGCCGGAGATTTATTGTGCGAGGTGTCGAGATCGGACAGGGAAGACATTAATCTGGCTGTGGAGGCGGCCCGCGATTCCCAACCCGCTTGGGGCGGGATGGGCGCCCTGCGGCGCGGGATGATTCTTTTCAAGATTGCTCGAGCGATGGAGGATCACACCGAGCAGCTTGCCGGAATAGTGGCCGAGGAAACGGGGCGTTCCCCGAAGGAGGCCGTCGGCGAAGTGGGGGCGGCGATACAATGCGCCATGTTCTACGCGAGCGAAGGACAGCGCTTCTACGGCAGGACCACCACCAGCGGAATGGAGCACCGGTCGGCGATGACACTCAGACAACCAATAGGCGTTGCAGGCCTCATCATCGCGGCCAATACGCCGATCGCCAACCTCGCATGGAAGGTTTTCCCCGCTCTTGTCTGCGGAAACAGCGTCGTGCTCAAGGCTGCGGAAGACACGCCTTGCAGTGCTTGGTACTTCGGCAGATTTGCCAAGGAAGCCGGTATCCCGGACGGGGTGCTGAATATTGTGCAGGGATTTGGACCCGAGGCTGGGCAGCCGTTGGTCGAGCACCCCAATGTGGGGGTGGTGAGCTTTACCGGGTCCACTGAGGTCGGTCGTACAATCGCCGGGATTACCGCCGCGCGCCTCGCGAAGGTGTCCCTCGAACTGGGTGGAAAGAATGCCTTGGTGGTCGCTGACGACTGTAATCTTGATGCGGCTGTCAAATGGACGCTTCTGTCAGCGTTCAGCAATGCCGGCCAAAGATGTGCTGCTGCGAGTCGCATCATCGTAATGCGCGGGGTTTATGGGCTGTTCAAGACGCGGTTGTTGGAAGCGGTTGGAAAATTGAAGGTGGGCATTCGTGAAGACTGTGATTTCGGGGCGGTCATCAACGAGCGGCAACTGAACAAGATGATCGAAGGCATTAGGAACGCTGTTGACGCCGGTGCCAGCTTGCTTGCTGGCGGCGGGAGAATAACCGGAGATGAGAGAGCATCCGGATTCTACATGCAACCAACCGTCTTGGAAGGCGTTACAGCGGATTCCGATTATTGCCGAAACGAGCTGTTTGGACCAATTACAGCGTTGTTCGAGGTGTCCGGCTTTGAAGAAGCGATTGACTTGGTCAACGACTCGCCCTATGGACTGACGGCCTGCCTTCATAGCGGCAGCCTTAATCGCTGTCAGGAATTCATCAGGCGGACGGAAGTAGGGGTTGTGTCCATCAATGCGGGCACACACGGCAGCGAACCGCATATGCCGTTTGGTGGTCGCAAGCAGTCCGGCAACGGAACACGGGAACCAAGTACGGAGGCGCTCGACATATATTCCAATCTCAAGGACGTCTATACGCTTCATGATCCCGGCATGGTGTAGGAAATTGCCTCACGGGAAAAACAACGATTCGCCTGAGACTACAGCGTGATTGGATTGAAGCGATTCCCGGAAATGATTTCCAACCTCGAACAGCGGCGATGTCAATTGAACTGACCGTGAGCGACATTGAAAACAAACGATGCGTGGCTCTAATCCCGGCGCGGGCTGGATCTAAGCGTGTGAAAGACAAGAACATCCGGGACCTCGGTGGTTTTCCCTGCATGGCATACACGATAATATGTGCCAGACTGTCAGGAGTGTTTGATGCGATCGTTCTGTCAACCGACTCCGAACGGTACGCCGAGATCGGGCGACAATTTGGCGCGGAAGCACCCTTCCTGCGCCCGTTGGAAATGGCGGGATCGGACTCGCCTGACATCGAATGGGTCAGGTACACGCTGCAGGAACTTGCAAAAGCGGGGCGGTACTTCGACTGTTTCAGCGTCATGCGGCCGACGAGCCCTTTTCGTCGGCCTGAAAAGGTGAAGGAGGCCTTCGAATATTTTGTGCGCCAGAAGGGGGTGGATTCGCTCAGAGCCGTCGAACCGGTGACCCAACATCCGGGTAAAATGTGGGTGATTCGTGGCGAAAGAATACTGCCGTTGCTTCCGTTCAGCAGGCCTGACGACACACCGTGGCACAGTTCCCAATCCAACACTCTGCCGAGAATCTATGTTCAAAATGCGAGCTTGGAACTCGCTTGGTCTCATGTTCCGTTGGAGATGGGCACTATTGCGGGGGAAACAGTCCTGCCTTGGGTCACCGAGGCGTTTGACGGGTTTGACATTAACAGTGAAACCGACTGGCAGGAGGCGGAACACATTCTCCGGAACAATCCGGCAATTTTAGAGATGGTGCATCGGGCGCAAGCCCGATGAGCCGAGTGTTGTCCTTCGGCAAATGGTGAAAAGGGACTCGAATTGACACTTTGGAGGCGTTTAAATAATGGACACCCGAAAACAGCGGATTTGCATTCTCGGGAATTCAGTGGGATTCAAGATGCGGCCGCCGAGGCAGAGCGCGGAGGAAAAGACCTACGGGGAAATACTTTCCGACAACGGTTATTGCGTTAGGAACATCTCCAAGGCGGGAGTGATGTTAAATGAAGCCTTTGCCAGCTTGGACGATGAATTGATAACTTGGTTTCCCGACACCGTTATCATTCAATTCGGCGTGGTGGAGATGTGCCAACGGCAGACATCCCGCAGGCTCAACAACAGATTGATCAAGAACTACTATCTGAACATGGTTCACGGCCGGGCCTACGTGTTTGATTCGCTATTCACCAAGGTATTGGAAACTCTGGGTCGGATTGTCAACGGCGGCGGCCGGAGATTTGTGGGGCTTGTGGGCTTACGGTGGCAATGGTTGTCTCTGGACCGTTTCCTGAGCGTCTTGGAGGCGGTGCTTGAGCACGTGAACAAGGAGACTGGGGCCATGACCCTGATGGTCGGTATCAATCCGGTTTCACCAAGAATTACGCGAATTTTGCCAGATTCTGGGGAGATCATTGAGGCGGCAAACGCCGCTATGAAAAACCTTGCTGCCAGATTTCCGGGGAGGGTGAGGTTTCTGGACATGAAGGAGTTGATTGGTGGAAACATGGTGGAAACGACCGTTCCGGACGGTATCCACCTCTCCGCGCAAGGCCACCGCCTGCTTGCCGAGAGGATTCTCGACGAACTGGGTACCAGATCCTTACGCCCTTGACCCAGTAACCAACTTTGGTCCGCATCAGCCACAACGCATTAGCGAATCTGGGTGGAAACCTGTTCACCTCCGGAATGCAGCTTTTGGCAGTTCCGTTTTACATCAACGGCCTGGGAGCCGAGGCGTTTGGTTTGGTCATGTTTGTTGTTTCACTTCAGGCGGTCTTGGCCGTGTTGGACATGGGCATGAGCACAACCGTCAATCGCGAGGTCAGTCGCTACGGCACCAGTGACCGAAAGGAGGGTGACGATTGGGAGATTCGTGCACTCATTCGCTCGCTGGAACTGGTGTACTTAGGAATGTCGGCGACTATCGTGCTTACGTTTTTGATGGTGGGAAGGTGGATTTCAGCCTGGTGGTTGAAGTCCGAACATCTGGACCCGCAAACGTTGACCCAAGCGGTGATTCTCTCCGGCGTCATGATTGCATTGCGTTTGCCAGGGTCGTTGTATACCGGTGTCATCCGAGGTCAGGAACGACAGGTCAGCCTGAACCTCATCACCTGTGCTTTCGCGCTGATGAAGACCGCCGCAAGCGTCTTCATCATTTTTCAGGTGACTGCCAATATAGTTGTGTTTTGTGCCGTGCAACTGGTATTTGTCGGGTTGGAGACGGCGTTTTTGGCTGGGTATGCGTGGCGGTTGTTTGGCGGCTTTCTGTTGCAACCGATGCGGATTGGGATGCGTAGCCTGCGCTCCATAAAAAAGTATGCGATAGGCATCGGCTGGATCACGGCGTTTGCGATGGTCATCAAGCAGGTGGATCGAATCGTGGTCAGTAAGATGGAAACGATGGAAATGCTGGGTTACTACTCGACGGCGACACTTGTGGGCATGACCGCCGTGCGTTTAGTCCAGCCGTTGCAGAGCGCGATCTTCCCCAGATTTTCGGGTTTGGCAGCTGAGGGTGACATCGTGACACTGTCGAGCCTGTTCCACAAATCTGCGGCGATGAGTGTGTTCGCTGGGGCGCCAATCGCCTGTCTGCTCGTCTTCTTTTCCCCGGATATCTTGTGGTTATGGACGCGTTCCCCCGGTCTAGTGGAGAACGGATGGCCGGTGCTCTCCATCACCGGGGCTGCTGTCTTGTTCAATCTCGCCATGAGCGTGCCTTTCGCGTTGCAACTTGCGGTGGGACTCACCTGGCTTCCCTTGCGTATGAACGGGATCGGCGCGGCGCTGATGATACCGGTCACGGTGGTGACCGTGTCGCGGTACGGCATTTCCGGCGCCGCGCTGGGTTGGTTGATGTTCAACATTGCTTACTATCTTGTTCTGCCGAACGTGCTGTTCAGGCACGTCTTAGTGGGGGAACGATGGCGCTGGGTATTCCGCGACACTCTTCCATTCATGACAGCCGGCGTGCTCAGTTTTGGATTGGCTGACTACGCCACGTTCCAAAACATCGAAGCGTCTCCGCGATACGGCGCGGCGATGGCGGGCTGCGCGGCATACGCGTGCGTGAGTCTTGCGTGGTCATCGGACCTGCGCGCGTTGATTGGAAACTTGGGAATCCTCCGGGGCTCTAAACGAGCCGTGTCCCATGTGCCATAAAGTTCTTTGGCGGCAGACACCGAGGTGCGGCCATTCAAGATATTTTTGGAGGTGGTTGGAATACAGCCACGAATTCACAAAAACAAATAAAACACAGTAGAAATCAGGCATCGAAATGAAGAGAGAACTCGTAATCGACGGAAAGGTCATCAATGACGACACAGACTGTTTTGTGATCGCCGAGATAGGG
>CALBIE010000541.1 GCA_937893495.1 uncultured Verrucomicrobiales bacterium
GAGGGTGGATTTGATGGTGTGGATATTCAAAGCGTCATCGCGTCCGCCGACGGCTCGCATTTTGTGATTGGTGGCAATTATTCCGGTGGTGGGCAAATCGATGGATTTTTACTGCCGGCCTCCGAGTACGCTCGGGGAATTCTGTTTCGGATGACCAAGTCAGGAAAAGTTGAGTGGTTGGTGGAAATGGGACGACTTGCCACGATTCGAAAAGTCGTCGAATTATCGAACGGCCAATACGCGATAGCCGGCAATTGCCGGGTGCCTACAAGTGTTCAAATGACGGTGAAAACAGACAAAGGAACCCTGTCCAGCGAGGTGATTGGAGAACTGAAGCCAAATAGGGAATCAGTGTTTGTGGGATTCACAGATTCGATTTCCGTCAATCACTGGTTCAGAATCGCGGCCGGAGTCACAACGAGTTTTCGCGACCTTGCAACGACGCCGCACGGTGAAGTGGTATTGTCCTTTGGTCACTCCGGATCGGCAACCTTTGATCGCGTGGGTGGGCATCGACATTTGCCTGGAATTGGAAATGGCATTGCACGGTTTGATGGGGTTGGCATGCTCCTCGATCAGTTGCAAACTAAATTCAGTGATCGTTTCTCGATGCAATTACTGACCACAGATGATTCTGGGAAGCTGCAATTGGGCAGTTACGCTCACCGACGCTCCAGAATTCTTGGTTCGACGGAGAATGCCGTTGAGAACATTCTTTTCTGGGCAGCTGAATAAGGGCGGGACGGGTTGAATTTATCTGGATTACAACGTTCTGTAATACCAGATCATTCGCTGGTTGTGATGAACTTCCCGCGCGTGATCTTGATTTCGCGCTTGTCGCCTCCATCGGCCCTGCCGACTTCGATGCGGATTGGCTGACCTTCTTCGCCGCGCAGCAAGTTCAGGCATTGCGCGATGGTTTTTCCACGGGTTGATTCGCCGTCGATGGTGTGAATGAATTGTTCCGCGCGAAGTCCGGCGACCCCTGCCGGGGAGCGCGGATAGACGGAACGGATCTGCAGCAATCCCGTTTCCTCATCCGTCCGCAATGCAACCCCGAGCCCGACGATCTCCCGCACCAGCCTGACGATGTTGTCACGGGTCAACGGCATGTTCTGCAAGATGGCCCAGCCGATTCCCGCGGGATTCAAGTTCATTTGACCGGACAAGATTGCCACGCCGCGCCGTTTGGCCCGATCGAATCCGACGAAGGCCAGATAACCGAATCCGCCACCACCGTGACCCATCAGGTCGGAGCCCGGCTCCTGATAAACACCTTGATCCTGCCAGGGCATCCGGGTTCGGCCGAATTGTTTGGAACCGGTATGGCGGATCTCCTGCGCGCGTTTGAGCAATGGTTTCAGATTTGTTTCCCGATAATCGAGATTTGCCGCGATGAGCTTCAGCAAATCGTTCACGGTGGAAAGGAGCGAGCCCGCTGGTGCCATGACCTTAAAGTTGATGTTCTCCGCCCGTTCGCCGTTCGCGTAGTGGCCGGATGCCAGGCGTTTCCTTTGTTTGTCGGAAAGGGTGATCAGCGTGTCATTCATTCCCAACGGCCGGCAGATGCGCTCGACCACCAGGGATTCATAGGTTTGGCCAATCCGTCTCTCCAGCGCCAGTCCAAGCAGTGCCATTCCAACATTGGAATACTGAAACTGCGTGCCCGGTTGATTGGTCAATGCGTATCGTGAGATGGATGCGTAGAGGGCATCCTTGGTGTAGGCGTCGCATGCCCGCTTTAACTCCTTGAGTGGCATATCTTCGAACGGCCGATCGACCACGTTGTCCGGATTCCATGGCAATCCCGAGTCCTGGCCGGCCAGGTGGGCAATCGCGATCGGAGTGCCCTTGAATTCCGGCACCCTGATCTTTGCGGGGAGGTAGGCTGAAACCGGTTTTTGCAGGCTGATTTCGCCGCGCCGGTCCGAGTCCAGCGCCAGCAACGAGGTGAAGACCTTCGTGATGGATCCGATCTCGAAAATTGTGTCGCCGTTCACGGGTCCGTCGGTGCCATTGTCCAGTTTCCCTTCGGCGAAAATCTGCGTCCCGTTTTCATCCAGCAATCCGACGACGATTGCCTTGTTGCCAGCGCCGAATTCTTTTTTGAGGTATCGCTGAATCGCCGCGGTGTCCTTTTCCGTGAAGACGCTTGCCGCGTTCACCTCCAGTCGGGCGATGGCGAATGTGGTGAGCCCGCATATGAGAAGGGCGAACAATCGATCGCACTTCACGTGGCTGGGCCTGGCGTCGGGATTCATTTTGTCAATCGGATGGGTTCGTCACTCTTCAATCCGTCGCTGATGATCTCCACTCCGCTGAGGATGGGGTTGCCTTTGATTGCGGCAAGCTTGACCGTAATCGTGTCGCCGTTTGGTTCCACCGGAAACGAGCGCGTCACGACCCGCATCCGTCCATTGGCTTCCTTTGCCAGGTCGAACGACTTTAGCACGGTCTGGTCGTTGAGTTTTACATCGAAGACCCGCTTGCCCGATTTCGAGTCATCTGGTTCCGCGAAGACGAGGCGGACCTGATACTTGCCGGGCTTCATTCCGTGAACGGTCAGTGATTCGAGGTTCTTCGCGCCGGACGCTCCGACCCATGGCCAACCTGTGCCGCCTTCAATCCACAGTGAATGACGATAGTAGGTTTCTGGTTTCGCCGGGACGGTCGTGACCTTGACCTGCGGCGATGGTCCGCCGGAGGCCGGGTAATCGATCCAAAGGGTCCCGTCATCCGTCATCCGATCGCCGGGCGCGCCGAGGTTGATGCCGATGCGCTCGATCTTGCCGGCGAGTTTGTCCATCGGGATGTCGCCCCACGCGGTCCATTGCTCGTGCGTCTGCGGGAGACTGATCATCGACAATCCGGTGGGCAGGGGATAGCTGCAGGTGCAGCCCTTGTAGAAATAGGGCACGTTCAACACGCCATTGGCGGGGATGACGCTGTTCGAACAACCGGAACGCGGTCCGCTGATGTTGATGGTGCCGCTCTCGCTGCGTTTGTCGTAAAACGCCGCCGTGCCCGAGCGCATCGTGTAGAGGTTGCCGTAGTCGAAACCGCCGTCGCATCCGTAGCTCTTGGGAAACGTGCGCGGCTCCTTTTCGCCGGTGAGCGGGTTGCGGCGAAGGCCGGCGTCAGGTTTTTCCGGCTTCCAATCGTCCTTCTGTTTCGGTGGACGGTATTGACTCGGTTGAATCTTCTCACGATCCACCTCACTGAAACGCTGGCGCTGAAGATACGCCTCATCCTTCTCGAACACGCGGCCGGTATAGACGTCGGAGAATTCCGGCTCGGTCAGCCGATAATCCTGTTTGCCTTTTCGGGTGGAGGCGTCGAGCCATTCCTTGTCCACGGTCACCATTACGCCATCGACAATCTTCGGTTGCGGCGCGCGCTTGAACAGCCCGATCGTGTCGTCGAACCACAGCACGCCCAGCGGTGCGCGAACCAGGTCATCCGGGCTCGTGCCCCATTCGCCTTCGTAATTCGTTGCGCCCCGCAAGGCTCCATCGCGAGTAATCATCACGAATCCGGCTTCATTCGGATAAAACCGCGCGCCGGGCAGTTCGGCGGATTGCGCGACTGATCGTGCGCTGGCGGGAATGACGAGATGACCGCCATAGGGTCGCACAGATTTGTAAATCCGCCGGAACTGAATCTTGCTGAGCGTTACGCCGTCGCCAACGACGATGAGGTTTGCAAAGTAGGGCGGCATTTCAAATTCACCGGGCCGTTGTTGCGTCACGGAGATTCGTCGGCCGTAAAGGCCCGCGGCATCGAATCGTTTGCGGATAGCGGAAACGTGCTTCGCTGAATTTTCGACCACGGTGACTTGCAGATGCGTTTCCGCGACCATGGATTCCAGACAGGGCAGGTCAGCGCCGCCCAGCATCACCGCATACCCCCGTTTCGCTCCGGTGGATTTCAGGACGGCAGTTGCGGAGTAGGAGGAGCCCTTTCGGAGCGGTTCCGGTCGATGCTGATGTTTCTGGGTTTTGATTTTCGAAGCACGTTCGCCAAAGCAATAGAGGTTGCCGTCCTCGGTGGTGACAAACAATCGGTCGTCCGCCGCCAACATGGTGTGAATCGTGCCCGTCACGTTTGGAAAACCGTTGGTGAAGCGGAACTCACGATTCGCGGCGCGAATGGTCGTGCGGATTTCCGGGCTGCCGGCGGTGCGCGGTTTGTCCTCGTGTCGCACGGCGTTGATGCCGAGGTCCGCAAGCAGACCTTTGCGATTCGGATCGCGGTTCTTGAAAAAATCACCCGGCAGTGAAGCGAACCATCCGCCGGGCAGTCTTCCCGCCGCCGGCAGTTGGAATTCCTTCAATTTGCCCGTTTTCAAATCGAAACGCGCCGGATACGCGGAACTGCTCGGGACGATCAGGTCTTCGCCTTCAATCAACAGGTAACCCTGCGGAGCCAGGCCCGCGAGCGCCTGCGCGTTGTGCGGTTGCTGGCCGTACATGAAGCCCGTGTGATCGTTCAGCCACACGACTTTGCCGGTTTCCGCCTCCAGTGCATAAACAAACACACCCTCGAACGGCCACACCCCGGCTGCGAAATAGACATTATTGTCTTTGACGACCGGGCCGCCGCGAACCGGCCAAACGGAGATGAGACGGCGATTTCCGATGAGTTTGCGATCCGATGGAACTGCCTTGAACTTCCATCGCAGCGAACCATCCGTGGCATTGAGGCTGTAAAAGTTTCCGTCGTCCGAACCGAACAGGACGGAATTCTCCCACGCCACCGGTGCGAAGCGAATCGGCCCTTCAGTGAAGTATTTCCAAACTTGATCTCCGCTCCTTGTATCGAAGGCCGTGACGCTGTCATCGCCGTTGGAGGCGACGAACATCCGTTGACCCTTCACGACCGGTTCGTAGCCGCGATCAAAGTGCAGGCGGACATCGTGATAGGCGGGTGTCAGTTCCGGAAGTTGGCGTTGCCAGAGCAGGGCGTGAGCCTCGGGAAGCTTCTGCTGCGACTCGGCCGTGCGGCCGGCGTCGTGCCGCCACATTGGCCAGTCGGCAGCGGTGAGGGAGAGGGTAAAGACGGTCAGGGCTGAAACGACCGGAGCGAATGTCAGACGGGAAAGCATTTGGCGAAACTACGGCACCGTGAGTGGCGCGACAATGCCGGAATATGATGAGTGGTTGGAGTGTGTGATTGAAAGTGGAGGCAATCGCCGTGGAGATCGGGCTGGAGCCACGCGCCAGCGTCTTGGACTGCGTGCGCTGCTGCGCCGCTTTGGAGCGTCGAAAGAGTGCGGAGACGGTTTGGTGGGAGGAAGCGTCGCTGCGGGTTTGGATGT
>CALBIE010000542.1 GCA_937893495.1 uncultured Verrucomicrobiales bacterium
CGAAACACCCGACATCCGCGTAGCCCATGTCGTCGCAGAAGATGACCACGATATTGGGCGAACGCGCGAATGCGGATCCGGTGAAACCCGCCGCAAAGACGAGCAGGAGCGAAGCAAAAATTCGTTTCATAAGCAGAGCCGGCATTGAAAACGGCGAAGGAGAATCACGCAACGATTATATGGGAATGGCCTGGTAACATGGCACATTTCAGAATATTGCATCTCCGTCACTGGTCAAAACGGGGCACCACCACTCGTCCCTCTCTCCGCGAGGGCCGGGGAGAGATTCCACGAGTCTCGGCTCGCGAGTTGCGCCCTTGAACCGTAGCAGCCAACGTGACGAGGCTCTGACTCAGTTGCCAGAAATTGTATGAGCCTCCTCACGTCGGCTGCTACGAGGTTCACGGGTAGGAAACGTAACCATTGCTGTTCGCCAACGAACGTCCCCTCCCCGGCCCTCCCTTCACACGGAGGGGAGGAAGACCAAACGCCGCCGTCAGACTAACTACGGCGCCTACAAGAAAGGGGGATACGCCCGTGGCAGCGGGTATTTTCAATTCCTGAAAACCATCGAGAGATGGCGGACGGAGCGTGCTCCAGGTGGGGTGAGGCGGATGGCACGTCCGGTCGGACCCGAATCCCTGTTCTCGATCGCGCCAATCGCAGTCAGAGACTCTGCGGAGCGTCGCCCCACCCGGGTTCAGACCCGGCGTCCGTGGTCACTCCGCTGCCGGGGGATTGGTGTGTTCACGGTTGAGCGTCACTATTTTCCGGACGGTTTCCTCAAACCGTTGGACATCCGAAGTGAAGATGAACTGACTTTTGCCAACGGCAACGGCAGAGTCGCCTGCCAGAACCAGAAGGGTTCCCTTCGGCATTTTCTGCACGTCAGTAATTTCGCTCACGCGCAACCGCTGCTTCAGTTTTCGACCGTCAAAGACCAGAAGGCTGTCAGTTGTAATCTTCACGAGCGGATAGCCCCAATCCCGAATTGCCCGGAAAAGTTGCAGCAGGCCGACTCCCATCAAAGTCCAGACAAAGGCCTTGTGATAATCTTGATACATTCCAGCAACAGCAGGCATCAGTGCCGCGAAGGCGCCGACCAAATTGCAGATGGGCGCAGCCGGCCGGATCACGAGCACCGATGACGCATTGTCATTCATAACTCCGATACACCGCCCGCCCGGTTTTCACCATGGCGTCGTTGACGTTGAGCCATTTGCTGGTGGTTTGTTGAACCCAGATTTCGCCGAGGTAACGGCCATACTTGCCTTTCCGATCCTTGACCGTCTGCAGCACAATCTCCTTCCCGTCAATCACCGACCGCAGGTAATCCCGCGATGCGCGACCAGCCACCTTTGATTGGCCACGTAACTCCGGCGCGTTGATGCGCATCAATCGAACCTTCTCACCGCGCAACCACGCGCCCAGGCCGAGATCGATGTCCACCGTGCAGGTGTCGCCGTCATAAACCGACACCACCACCGCGCGATAGTGATACAGATTCTGAAGCGGACTGTTCTTGCGGGTCGTCATTCATTGATCCTCCCGGCGGCGCGCATGATGCCGGCACACGCCGCGTTTGCTCGCCGCCACGAAATCAATCATCACTTTCGCGGCGGCACTGCTGAATTCCCGCCGGGCGCGTTCGAGCGAGTCGCTCATCGTGCCTCCACCACTCAGGAGCCAGTGATAAAGCCGCTTCAATTCCT
This sequence comes from uncultured Verrucomicrobiales bacterium, assembly GCA_937893495.1. Classification (GTDB taxonomy): domain Bacteria; phylum Verrucomicrobiota; class Verrucomicrobiia; order Limisphaerales; family JAYPXF01; genus CALBIE01. Next base: position 1,713 of record CALBIE010000542.1, read on the forward strand.
GCCGCTGCTCCGCCTTGAAGCCCTTGCGCCGCAGGCCAATAACATTCAATCCGCAGACCCCGTTGTCGCCCGTCGCGATGCAGTAGGGTGGCAAATCCATACTGATACCCGCGCCACCCTGCATCAGCGCCAAGGTCCCGATGGTCACAAATTGATGCACGAGGCAGTTACCGGAAATGAACACCCGGTCGTGAATCGTCACGTGTCCGCCAATAAGCGCGCCGTTGGCGAGAATGATGTGATCCCCCAATCGGCAGTTGTGTCCCACATGACTGTGCGCCATGAAATAGTTGTTTGAGCCAACAACGGTATCCTCAGCAAGCGAATTGGATCGATGCACCGTGAAGTGTTCGCGGAAAACATTGTTGTCCCCGATCACCAATCGCGTCGGCTCGCCGGCGTATTTCAAATCCTGCGGAGCATCGCCGATGACGCACCCGGCGCTGAACTTGTTCCTTGTGCCAATCACCGTGTTTCCCGTCAGGTGTACGTGCGGACCCAGCACACAATCCGCGCCCACGGTCACCGCGCCGTCGATGACGGCATACGGGCCGACTTCGACAGACAAATCGACTTTCGCGTCCGGATGAATGAGGGCGGTGGAGTGAATCATTTTTTGTCACCGCAGATAACCGCAGATGAACGCGGATGGAAAGTTTATTGGGAGGGAACAAACCCACCATTGGTGGGGCGAAGCTCCCGCTGAGCCCTGATCAATACTCCAAAGGAGTTGTGGATTCCTATCGTCCTTTCAGGACTTTGATCAGGGCTCAGCAGGAGCTTCGCCCCACCCAGGAATACGCATCCCGTTGCTTCCGCAATAAATCGGCAATACTTATCGCCACCTACGCGCTTGCTGCGTTCAAGTATGCCTGCTAGAAATTGGCCAACCATGGAACCCGGATCACCAAATCCGCATTCGCACGTCCCTGTTTTTCGGGGTGATATCCCAACAATTCCGTGTGCATACTGACACTGTTGCACCACTACAAGAAACCCTG
>CALBIE010000543.1 GCA_937893495.1 uncultured Verrucomicrobiales bacterium
CATTTGTCCGGAAAAAGAAGGAAGAAATCCCGCCCACCATAACCCTGGTCAATCCCAGCGTAATCGCCGGACTGATGGCCGCCAGGGCACCACAGCCCGCGCCAGCCGTTCAGCCCCGGCCCGAGCCGGTACGCCCGAAACCGAAAACGGTCGAACCGACGAAAGTCGCTCCACCACCAACGAAACGATCGGAGCCGGTCAAACCGAAGCCAAAACCCACGCCGCGAAAAGCCACTTCAAAGCCTAAGCCCAAGCCGAAAACAACCGCAAAAAAGGTGGTCACAAAAAAGCCAACTCCCAAGCCGACCCCGGTAAAGAAGGCGACGCCAAAGAAGCCGATGAAGATTGCGAGTCTCGACAACGTGGGTCCTCGCAAAGATCCCGAGGAGGATAAACGCCGTGAAAAAGCGGCCGCCGAAGCATTACGCAAACAAAACGAGGCAGCCGATCGACTGCGGAGGCAACAGATGGCGAAGCTGAATCGGGCGTTGGACACAACGTTTTCCGCGCCGGTGAAAATGCGCATTACCGGGGGCGGATCACGGAGTATGGAGGATTACGGGGCGATGATGGTGCGGATTTACCAGTCCAAGTGGGACAGCCCGGCGGAATTGGCCGGCAGTCGCTACGTGGTGTCGGTCAGCGTAACAGTCCGGAAGGATGGCACGGTGAGCAGCTCCCGCATCGTGAAGCGCAGTGGATTGGGCAACGTGGACTCCTCCGTGCAACGAGCCCTGGATCGCGTCGGCCGTTTCCGACCATTTCCGGATTCGGAAACCGCGGCCAGCAAGACGTTTACCATCGATTTTGATCTCGGGGCAGTAAACTAAACGGGATGAAGAAAACTCAAGTGATCGATACTCGAAAAACATTTCTATCAATGGCGCTGGCCTTTGCGCTGAGCGGAACCCTCTGCAAAGGCGCGGACACGGGATTGACCGTAAAGGGAGAATTCTCTCGCGATTCATCCCGCCCGATCCCCATCTCGATTTCCGGGTTCGGCGGAGAGGCGCTCCGTGTGCTGTCGTTCGATCTCGAAGTCGCCGGTTGCAGGATTACGCCTGAGTCGCAGGCAGCCTTCCGCGTCAGCGGGCGCTTCACTACCCGCCTCGAGGGTTACCTGGCGGATTCGGACAAAAAGTTTCTTCTCTCCCGAGCCTACAACAGTTCCAACCAGCGGGCGGCTGCCCATGCCTTTGCCGACGAACTGATTCCCCTGATCACGGGCTCTCCGGGCATCACCCGGACCCGGATCGCCTTCAAGAGCGCCACCCGCGGGCGAAGTGAGATTTATTTTGCGGATTACGACGGGCATAACGCCATTCCCGCGACGCGGGACGGCGTGATTACGACGGCGCCGAGCTGGGGACTCGGCAATTCCCACCTCTTTTACACCTCCTACAAACTCAACAACCCGGATATTGTCTCGCAGAACATCGGGACACGGCAGCGAAAGATTCTGGCCCGCTATTCCGGATCGAACCTCACGCCGGTGCCTTCGCCGGACGGCACGAAACTGGCCATGGTGCTCAGCAAAAGCGGTAGCCCGAACCTGTATGTCGCCGGCATTGACGGGTCCAAGCCACGCCAGATCACGTTTTCGAGCCGGGGCGTGGCGACGCCAACATGGTCTCCGGACAGCCAGTGGATTTGCTACACCTCCCGCGAAAGCGGCCCTGCGCGCCTCTACAAGATTCGCGCCAGCGGGGGGCAGGCCACCCGCATCAGCGTGATCGGTGCCTACAACGCCACGGAACCGGACTGGTCACCGGACGGCAAGTGGATTGCCTTTACCACCAGCGGTGGAGGGAGCGGCTTCACTATCTGCATCGTGCCCGCGGGCGGTGGCAGTGCCGAGCGCTTCACGGAAGGTGAGGATCCGAGTTGGGCACCGAATTCGCGCACGCTCATGTTCGTCAAACGACGCCGTGACCAGTCATATTACCTGTCTTTGCTTGACGCGGTTACCAAACAGGTCAAGGATGTTCCTTTGAATCTGGGGAATATTTCCCAGCCCGCTTGGGCTCGTTAAGCAGCGTCTCCATCCAGTAAAAAAATGAAAAAAATGGCCTTCTCAAAACTGATTATCGCCACTGTGGCGGTGATGGTCGTCGCCGGCTGCAAGTCCAAGAGCCCCGACAAAAATATTACGCCGATCGCCGGCCTGCCCGGACAGGGCATTGAAGGGCCAGGGTTTGGAAAACCTATTGGAGCCGAAGGCTTGCCTGTCGGGCCGGGCACCCTCGGTTCTGGAGAGGGTTTCCCGAGTGGGTTTCCTAATACGACTGGAATAGATACGGTTCTTCCGCTCCCCCTGCCGCCCGAGCCGTTTAACCCAGGCGAACTCGGTACAGCGAATATGGGTGACTTTGAAGGTATGGCCATGGACCGGCTGGCTTTCAAGCCGAACACCATCTTTTTCGATTACGATAGCTCCGTGGTGCGCTCCTCCGAGGGGGTGAAACTGGACGAAGTGATTCAGATTCTTCGCTCGCAACCCCAATACAAACTGCTGGTCGAGGGCCATTGTGACGAGCGGGGGACGGAAGAATACAACCGTTCGCTCGGCGAACGCCGGGCACTGAGCGTGCGCGAATCACTGGTGAAAGCGGGAATTCCCGCAGCACGCGTCCGCACCATGAGCTGGGGCAAGGACAAACCGGCCGAGTTCGGTCACGACGAGTCATCCTGGTCAAGAAACCGTCGCGGCGAACTCGTTCTGCTGCGTCCCAAACTTTAAAAGCCACCTTGGCCCTTTACGAAACGGGCACTGAGAGATACGTTGCAACTTGATTACGATGAATACATTTACTCTAGCCATGCTGGGTTGGCCCGAAATCATGGGGATCCTGATTGTGGTCCTGATCCTGTTCGGTGCCAAAAAGCTTCCTGAATTGGCCCGGGGACTCGGCTCCGGCATCAAGGAATTCAAGAAAGCCACGAAAGATGTACAGGACGACCTGCAGAGCGCGCTTGACGATGAGCCACATTACTCACCGCCACCACGCCGCGCCACGCCGCGCCCGGAACCAGCACCGGAGCCAGAAGTCGATTCCGGATCTGATTCGGGGACATCTTCCGACGATTCCACCTCCAAGTCCTGATCCCTCATTCATTAGCCCATGGCGGACGGCCCGGAAAAGGGGCAACCCGATAGTGATTTAAAAGACCCTGCCAGTTCCTCTCCCGGGGCTGGCAATTCTGCTTCTATTGAGCCCCCGTCGTCGAATTCCCCGGCGGCGGATTCAGGCAAACACGAATCCGATTCTGCTGATGAACAAGAGGATTCTCCAACCGCTTCGGTGAAGGGCCAATCCACCGGAACAGACGCCATCGCAGCCGAGGCCACCGATTCAGCTCCACCGGAATCTGGTTCAGCCGTTGAACCTGACGCAGAGGTCGATACTGCGGCATCCGAAGCCGAACAACTCGCATTACCCGGCATGCCGGCCGCCCCGCAGGAGGCATTGGAGGAGGTTGAAGTTGATCACGATCATGATCCGTATCACGACGACCCCTATCATCATGACGAGCATCACCACGACGAGTACGACGAATATCACGACGAGTACTACCATCAGGACCACGATCATGGTGGAGACTACGTAGAGCACGCGGTGGATCATCATCACGACTCGCCCTCACGATCTCCCGATTTCGCCGTCGCCACCAGCGGTGCCGCGCGGGCTGTTCGTAAATTGATCAGCCCCGGTGACGGGGAGGAGGAGGGGGATTTCGGCGGTCCGGTCAAGCCTTTCCTTGATCACCTTGAAGATCTTCGCTGGATGCTCATCAAGTGCGTCCTGTCGCTCTTACTGGCCATGCTCGCCTGCATGATGGGGGCAAAGCATTTGGTTGCTTTTCTCAGTTGGCCGCTCAAGCAGGCAGAAGAATTGGGGATGTCGGGTCGCAAGGAAGTGCCGCTCATGCTCGATGCTACCCGCATTGGCAAAGTGCCGATTGAACAGTTAGTTAAGATTGGTTGGGATACCAACGCGCCAATCTTCACACAAAAAAATGGTGTAATCCGCATCGCGCCAGTGACTATCGGCACGAATACCGTTCTTTCGATCGTTCCCCAGGTACCAAACAGTGATTCCAAAAAGGAACCAGTTGTTCTCGCAACAATTCTTAAAAACTACGGGCCGTTTGAATCCATCTGGCTTTGTCTCCAACTCGCGTTGTACGGCGGTCTGGTCATCGGCGCGCCCTTTATCATTTTCTTCGTCGCGGAATTTGTCCTGCCGGCATTGAAGGTCACAGAAAAGAAGTTTTTGTACAAAGCGACTGGTATCGGTACAGTTCTGTTTTTTCTGGGCGTCACTTTCTGTTACCTGCTCATCGTCCAGGTCGCCTTGAAAGCATCCGTCGAGTTTTCCCTGTGGCTGGGCTTTGCTGCCGACGAATGGAAGGCCGGTGATTACATCAGTTTCGTCGTCAAGTTCCTGCTGGTCATGGGACTGGCCTTTGAAATGCCGGTCGTTCTCCTGACCATCGTCAAGATCGGACTTCTTGATCACCAGAAACTCACGGAATTTCGTTCCTACTTCTTTGTTGGCATGCTCGTGACGTCTGCCGTTATCACCCCGTCCGGTGATCCTTTTACCATGGTTCTGGTCGCCATCCCGTTGTGGATACTCTATGAGATCTGCGTGATCATCGCCCGTATGTGGGAGAAGAAGGCTAAGGAAGCCGCGGCGGCGGAAGAGCGTGGCGAAGCCGCAGGATCCTGAGAACCAAATCAGCGCGCGGAAGCTCTGGCCAAATTCTACGCGATTACGAAAAGTAGTTTCCGTTTACCTGAGCAAACCGGCTAGTTCGCCAGCGTATTGTTTCAATTCGCGGTGAGGCCTATAATTCCGACAATAGCACTTTCCAACCGTCCGCCCATCCCTATTATCTCGCCGTGCGTTGTTTCAACGGAAACCACCAACACCAATCCACCGCGTCGCCAGGCAAGGTGATCCGGCTTTCGACCCGTTGAGGCTTTCGTCTTTTCTCCATGGCTGCCCCGACCAAGAAAGATGCCCCAGAGTCGCCCATGGATCGGCGATTGAAGATTTATTTTCTGCCCAACCTGCTCACGGGCGGAAACCTGTTCTGCGGATTCCTGGCCATCACCAAAATTGTTGAAGCCAATCTTGAGTCACCGTACACGTCCATCAAGGCCGCGCTCTTTTTCATTCTCCTCGCCTGCATCTTCGACCTGTTCGACGGGCGGGTCGCCCGCATGGGCGGATACGAAAGCCCGTTCGGTCGTGAGTTCGATTCGCTGGCGGACATTGTTTCGTTCGGCGTGGCACCTGCCTTCCTGGTGCATCGGATCGTACTGGCGGACCTGATTCCCGGCGTTCCACAGGTCGGCTGGTTCATCGCTTCCGTCTATCTTATCTGCGGTGCGCTGCGACTGGCCCGATTCAATTGTCTGGCGGAAATGCCGAAAGAAGATGGCGGCAGCGACGCATTTATGGGCTTCCCAATACCCATGGCTGCCGGACTCGTGGCTTCCTTGACCCTCTTTCTGATGTGGTGGGAACAGAAGAATTTCGCGGCCGGCAATTGGCGCTATCTGCTGCCATTTATTCTCTTGTTCCTCTCGTTCATGATGGTCAGCGAGGTCAAGTATCCCAGTTTCAAGACGATTAACTGGCGCACGCACCGGTCGTTTCACAAGATGGTCACCATTCTCGTCGTGCTCGGGTTCTTTATCGTGTTGTGGGACAAGGTCCTTCCCATTGTCGCCCCGATGGTATTCATCATCTATCTGGTTTACGGATTTATCCGCCCACGCATTTCGGCGCGGATTCGTCACGAAATTGAGGATGATTACGACGATGATGATTACGACGATGAAAGGGATCGGCGTTCATGATGGGAATTCTGGAGAACTTTCCGTTGATGCAGGCGTTTCTGACCGGGATTGTCAGTGGCTTCCTGGTTTCCGTTCCGGTGGGACCAATCAATGTGACCATCATTCACGAAGGCGCTGAACGCGGCTTCCGTTGGGGAATCCTCATCGGTGCCGGCTCGGTACTGATGGAAACCATTTACTGCGCGATCGGCTTTGCCGGATTTACCGACCTCTTCATTACACCCTTTGCCCGGGCCACCTTTCAGCTCACCAGTTTTTGCCTGATGCTCTATCTCGGGCAACGCTATTTGTTCGCAAAGGAAATCAAGACAACTTCAAAGAGCGCCCAGAAGATTGAGGACAAGTTTCATCCGCATACTGCATTCATGACCGGTTTCGTCCGCGTGCTCGGCAATCCCGGCGTGCTCCTGATGTGGATTGCGCTTTCGGCGACCTTCATCGCGCACGACTGGGTGGATCCAAATTGGAAAAGCAAAGGAATCTGCATTGGCGGCGTGGCCACCGGCGCTTTCATCTGGTTTTTCTTCCTCAGCTACCTCGTAACCGTCGGTCATCGTCACCTTTCCGATCGGGGGATGCTTTGGATGACACGGGGCGCGGGCGCGGGATTGGTCGCCGCCGCTCTGGTCATAGGATTCAAGCTGATTGTGATGCTCACAAAGCGGGGTTGATGCACGCGAGCAGAAGCAGCCATTTCACACAGCGCTGAACTCGGTCGGCAAATGGGACTCGGTAGCGACGGTTGACCGCGTGCGGGCTAATTCACTTCCCGCGTCCAGGCGTGCAATGCCACACGGTCAATGGGAGTTGACTTTGATTCGAAAACCCATCTATAGCGATCACCAAAAGTAATTTCCGG
>CALBIE010000544.1 GCA_937893495.1 uncultured Verrucomicrobiales bacterium
AAGCTCGCGAATCCGGTCCGCGACAAACGCGTGTTCGTGTCCTTTGGAATCAAGTGTTCCGATGACTGCTATGGTGGCCATGACGTTGAACCTAGTTGCTGCGTTTGACGGGGATGGCTTTGAACTCTTTGGTCAGGTTCGTGAGCGATACCTCCACCGCCATGCGTTCCAGACTGGAAGCCCCGACAAACCCGACGGCGTCCGTCCGTTCATTGATGAATGCCGCATCGGCCGGAGTGGCAATCGGCCCGCCGTGGGAGAGATAAATCACATCCTTCCGCACAGAATTGCCCGCATCGATGATCGCCTGCGTCGCCTTGGCGGCATCTTCCAGCGACATCGCGGCGTTCGTGACCCCGATGGAACCGCCGACAGTGCAGCCGACGTGCGCGATAATCACATCCGCGCCTGCTTCCGCCATGTCCTTTGCCTCCCGCGGGGAGGTGACATAAACGATGGAAAAGATGTCCATCTTCCGCGCCAGAGCCACCGTCTCAACCTCCTTGTGAACGCCCATTCCGGTTTCCTCCAACTGCTGGCGGAAGTTCCCGTCGATGATGCTGTGCGTGGGGAAATTGTTCATGCCGGAGAAGCCCATCGCCTTGACCTGTTGCAGCCAATGCCACATGCGACGCCGCGGATCGGTGCAATGCACGCCGCAGATCACCGGAATCTCCTTCACCACGGGCAGCACCTCAAACTCGCCGATCTCCATCGCCGTCGCGTTGGCATCGCCGTAACCCATGATGCCAGCAATCGAACCGTGCCCCATCATCCGGTAACGGCCGGAATTGTAGATGATAATGAGGTCAGCCCCACCCTTCTCGATGAATTTCGCGCTGATTCCCGTGCCGGCCCCAGCCGCAATGATGGGCTCGCCTTTTGACAGCGTGTTCTGAAGGCGCCCGATGACGTCCTCGCGAGTGTAGGGATTTCCGATCCCGGTCCATGGATTTGGCATGCACTGATGCTGATACCGCGAACCCAATCACGGCAATAGCGAAAATCCACAACCGCATTCATTATCAAATCGCTGCCAATAACGAGCCATTTGGAGTTGTTCACCGTCACACGTGAAGCTTTCGTGAACATTGGCGCCATTCTCAACCCACTACACAAACGAGCGCGGCCGCAGTGATGTAAGGCATGTGGGCCGTCCCGGTGTCGAATATTTCAAACCCTAACCTTGGTGGTCGAAGAACATTGTCCACGCGCGCTCAACCGCCGGCAAGGCATTGATCTCGGCCAGGACCCGTTGTGTGTCCTCGTGATATTCCGGATGAGCGGACGAGGTCTGGCGGGTGGCACGCATGAGCTTGACCATCAACCATCTGGCGCAGCGTGAACGCTCGCGGCGGCGGGCCCAATAGGTCTGAAACGCCGTGCGGCAAAGTTCCGCAAATTTCGCCGGTTTCAGTTTCGCGTAGTCTTCCGACATACCGAATCCTGCGGCGGAGAGATATGGTCTGAGCATCGCTCGCGCCACCCGCGCCACCATTTGCCCGCTTTCAAAGTCCGACAATCGGGAACCGCCGCCGCTGCTCGCGGTGCCATGCAAATCCGGAAAGGTGGCGACCGAGTCATCGAGGGGAGAGGCAATCAAGGGCAAATCACGACCGTCCTCCCGCTGATAGAGTGCGCCCTGAGCCAGCGTGCGCACCCGGGTATCCGGGTGTTTCAACAGCGCTTCCAGGCTCGCCCGCTGGGCGCTCAATGCCCGGAGCTCAAGCATCAGGCGGCGCTTTCCTTGGAGTGTCCGCATGACCGAACCGTGTTCGTCGGGAAGCCTGCGGCTTGCGCCTGTCCGTTCGCGGCGTTTGCGCCCGTTTGCGTCATGAAATTTCCTGGTCTTCACCCCGCCCGAAGGCGGTGTCGCGCTCCGCTTGCCACCGCAGTCCATAACGCTGGCGCTGTGCTCGATGCGTCTGGCAACGGCTCGGCGGCCTGGTATGACTTCAGTCTTTGTAACCGTCTTTCCTGTGACCTACCTTGATCACCTCAACAACAAGGCATTCAGCAAGAAAATCGTACAGGATCCGATAATCACCGACGCGAATCCGGTAACTCCGCTCACTCCCGGAAAGTTTGACGCAACCTGGTGGAAATGGATCGGCGACAAGGGATTCGGCCGCGCCGATTATCTTAACCACGTCGCTGTGAGCAATGCGCCGGAGGTCTTTCCGGGTGGAACGCCGTCACTCAAGCCGGCAGGAGGCCATCGCGCTTCAACTCCTCGACCATTTCTTCGTGAGAGATTGTGGGCTCGTTCCGTCGCTCGGCGATCGCGGCAAGATCCGCCAAATCCTCCAGGAGCCGCTCGTATTGCTCGATTGGCAACAACACCGCCGTCTTTTTCCCAGTGTCATCAGTGACATATTGAGTGCCCATGTCCGTTCAATACCATGCCTTGCCCACACTGTCGAGGTGTGCTCACCCGGGCGGCGTGCACCAATGCCCGTCACGCCGGGTCAGGGTGGCCCAAAGACTGAAAAGTTCATGGCGAGGGGAAAAACAGGTCTGGCGATGATGGGAGAATTGAAGGGCTTCATTTCGCCCGATTCTCGATGCAGATTATCTCTTTCATCGTGTGCGTGTAGAGCCGTCCCCGCGCATACGTCAGCGTCGCAAGCGTCCAGGTCTCCCCACCGGGACCGAGGTCATTCACCGCAACGAGTGATTCGGGCGAGAGCTGTGCCGCCCGCGTGTCGATCACATAGACCGTTCCGGTGACGACCGGGAGATACAGATGGCGTCCCACGCGGGTTGGACTGGCGGCGGAGATGTGGCCCCAACCGGTGCCGTTGTGGCCTTTGTCGCCCACGGCGAATCCGGCTGCGTTGAGCGGTCGATTGGCGGGGTTTCCTTTGCCCCACAGGCGCACATCCCGCTGGCGTGATTCCGGGCTGGGCATCAGTTGCGCCGGCAGTTCGAGATACTCCACCGCGCCGCTCTCGACGTTGACCCGTCCAAGGTAATGCACCTTGTGGGACAGGAACCAGTGCCAGTCGTTGATCGCGAGGTTGGCCTGATTGGTGTTGGGATGGCCCTTTCCGGCTTTCACGGCGACGTTCTTTTGTTCGGCCCATTGGCCGCTCTTTGGATCGAACTTCCAAACCGTCGCGCTGGTGTAGAGCGGTTGTTCTCGCAGAATTTTTCCGGTGACAGCGTCCATCACCAGATGATTGCCCAAGTGAAAACCGAATACGTATTTCGCATTCCAGTGACAGGCGAAGGAAGGGTCGTATCCCTTCAGCTCAGTGCTCCAAAGCGTCCTCCCTTCCTCCCCGGGCGCGAGGCTGGTGAGACTTTGTCCGTAAGGCTTTTCAATCGGACCGTGTGGGCCGCCGCGCGCATGAGCTACGGCGGGTCTGCCATCGGCTGTCATCCCAACCGTCGGCGTGTTGTGTATGGACGTCCCGACCCGTTCGCGCCAGAGAGTTTTGCCGGTGCGTTTGTCGATTCCGTGCAGGTACGTCCAGACCTCCTTCTCATCAACGCCGGCGGGCACCTGGGTTCCCTTGGACTTCTTGCCGGGTTCGGCCCATTTCTGAATCTTCGCCCCGAGTGCCTTGTTGGCGACCTCCACATAAAGAATCGCGTTGCCAACCAGGTAAGGTTCGGCCTGCCGATTGTTGTGTTTGAAACGCGGTGCCCAGGCCCGGGTCCAGATTTCTTTCCCGGCGAAATCGTAGCAGCCAATCGATCCGCAGCGGTTGAAGAACCAGACATGCTCACCATCGGTGATCGGGGCGAACGCCGTTCCGTCGGTGAAACCGCCCGCGAGCGAGATGAAGGCGCTGCCCGATAGCATGACCTGCCAAAGAATCTTGCCGGTATCCGCGTCGAGACAGAATCCGATGATGTCTTTGACGGCATTCTTCTCTTCCAACGTCTTGATCGGGACATGCGTCGTCACAAAGACGCGGTTCCCCC
>CALBIE010000545.1 GCA_937893495.1 uncultured Verrucomicrobiales bacterium
GAGGAATTCCAGCCGTCCAGTCTCGCGAAGCTGCTGCGGCTGGTCTGCGACACAGCCGCGCTCCGGGGGCAGTGTCAAGCTGCGCCCGCCGCCCTCGGCCGGCATCACATATCCGGAAAATGGATCTTCATGCACTCGGGACAGTAGCCGTGACTGATCTGCGTCTCGGTATGTTTTGGAATGTAGGCTTCCAACGATTCCCAGTGGTTTTCAGCGTCCCGGATCTTTTTGCAAAAGGCACACATGGACAGCATGCCCTCCATCTGTCGCATGCGATTCTGCAGGCCGAGCTGCCGCGCGGCCACCGCCAGCCGGGCCCCCAATTGATCCTCATCATAGGGTTTGGTGATGAAGTCATCGACACCAGCTTCCATGGCCTCCAGATAGTTCTCCTTTCCGCCAAGCGAAGTGAGCAGGATGAAGTTGGTGTACTGCGCGTTCGGGCGTTTGCGAATCTCCCGGCACAAGGCCAGGCCGTCCATCACCGGCATCAACCAGTCCGACAGCACCACCGGAAACGGCTCCCGCGCGAAGGCTTCCCAGGCCTGCTGGCCATCTGCGGTCAGCGTGGTTTCGTGCCCCAGCTTTTTCAACGTGGCTCCGAGCAGCAGCCGCGAGGTGAGATCATCTTCGACGATGAGTATTTTCATAGTTGTGATTCAATTCAGAGTGGCGTTGATGAACAGCGCCAGCGTTATGGACTGCGCCGGCTGGACGGCGCTTTGGATACCGTGGGGAGACCTGCTCACCGGCCATGAACCCCGGAGAATACCCACGGATGGCAAAGCCGACCCACGGATTCCGATTTGATTCCGACCTCTTTTCCCATCCGTGGGTCGGCTCTGCCATCCGTGGGCGACAATCGGCATTCGGTTCATGGGAAGGGAAAAACTCCCACGATTGAACGCGAATTGAGGCCATGAACCGGAGCGCCGGCAGGTTGCCGGCCTATTCGCTGCCGATGTCCCGCACGATTGGATTTCGACCGGGGTCGTATTGTTGACAGACATTGGTCTAAGCCGGCTGCAAGCCGGCGCTCCGTCATCCGGTTCATAAAAAGAAACAACCCCGCAGTGCCAGGCGAGAGGTATCCAAAGCGGTGTCGAGCCACCGCAGTCCATAGGCCGGCGCGCGGACTTCAGTCCGCAGAAACGTGGATATGCCGATCGGTTCGGGAGTTTTTGAATGGGTGGTATTGAAACCGAAGCTGGCGCGGCATCGCGGAATCCGGGAATGCTCGCGACCTCCGGCTGCGGGTGGACATTTCCGCGGACTGAAGTCCGCGCTCCGGGGCGCGGTCGGCGAATCAGGCGTTGGTGGACAGCGCCAGCGTTGCGAACTGCGGTGGCAGCGTGCCGGACCGTGGCTCGGCGAAGGCGGAGCGCGGCATTCATGCCGCTTCGGCGGGGAAAGGCCGATCGACGTCGGGACGTTGAGGGAGCGTGCAGTCGCGGGGATAGCGGCGACGGGATGGAGCTTGGGTGATGCGATTGCAGTCCACGTTTGAAGCGGCCTGAAGGCCGCGCTCCGGCGCGTCCGGCGAATGCGTTTGTGGAAAGGTGAGATTTCATGATGCGTTCTATTCGGAAACGATTACAGGATCCGCATTCGCGTTGTTCGTGGCCGAATCGGACAACGGGATGGTCAGTTCGAATTCCAGACGCGTGTCAACGGCCTGAAAAGCCGCTTCCAGTTGTTCGACGAGTCCGACGCTACCGCCGACCTGTCCCGCCTTCCCGATTTGTTCGAGTTCAAAACTGAGCCGGCTCATTTCCCGCGCTCCCACGTTGAGGCTGGAGCCCTTCAGGGCATGGGCTTCGGAAAAGATCACCTTCGGATTGGCCGCCACCGCCGCCTTGCCAAGTTGTTCAATGCGATGACGGGAATCCGTCCGGAAGGCTTCGAGCATCTGCCCGAACAGGTCCGGGTCGGTGTCCCGCGCCAGGGCCCGCAATTTTTCGATAACAGCGGGATCTAATGGGTCCACGACCTTGCCGTTGACGGGTTTTGGGTCGGGCGTTATCGGGAGGGCGGTCTTTCCATCCCAGTTTGACCAGCGATCAAAGGCCGCCGCGAAATCTTCGAACTGCACCGGCTTGCTCACGTAGTCGTTCATTCCTGACGCCAGGCATTTTTCCCGATCCCCTTCCATCGCGTTCGCGGTCATGGCAATGATGTAGGTGTGGCTGCCAACCGGTTGATCTTGTTCGCGCTCACGAATCTTGCGCGTGGCCTCGTAGCCGTCCATTTCAGGCATGTGACAATCCATCAGGATGAGGTCGAACCGGGATTGTTCCAGCGCCGCGAGTACCTGGACGCCGTTGATTGCCAGCTCAGCCCGGTATCCGAGTTTCAGAAGCAATCCCTGGGCGACCATCTGGTTGACTTGATTATCTTCCGCCAACAGCACGCGGGCGGGGCGTGCCGGGGTCAGTGTGCTTGCGGGGCGACGGCTGAGCTCTTCGACGGATCCCGCCGGCGTTCCACCAACGTGCAGGACGGAGGCAAGACCGTTGAACAATTCTGACTGCTTCACCGGTTTGCTGAAGGAGGCGGCGAGTCCGGCTTCGGTCATCGCGTCTCTGGTTGGCAGGAATCCCATGGAGGTCAGGAGAATCAACTTTGTTCCAGCCAGGACCGGGTCGGACTTGACGTGCCGGGCCAACATCATGCCGTCCATTTCGGGCATCTGCATGTCGATGATCGCGATAGGATAGGGATCCTTGTCGCGGGCGTGTTTGCGGAGGGCGGTCAGGGCGTCGATCCCGCTCGCCACGGCATCGCTCAGGATGCTCCAGCCGGCCAGTTGGTGATGCAGGATCTCACGGTTAGTGGCGTTGTCATCCACGATCAGGACGCGCAGACCGGCGAGTTCCAGTGTGCCCGGCGACGGTTCAGGCAGTCTTTGATCAGACTGCAATTCCAATTGCACGGTGAACCAGAAGGTTGCGCCCTCGCCGGGCAGGCTCTCCACCCCCATCTCTCCGTTCATGAGATTGACCAATTGTCGGGAAATCGCCAGACCCAGTCCGCTGCCACCGTATTTGCGGGTGGTGGAGGCGTCGGCCTGACTGAAGGACTCAAAAAGGCGCGCCTGGACCTCGGGCGAAATGCCGATGCCCGTGTCGCGAATTTCAAAACGCAGCACGGCGCGACCGTCTTCCGACCCTTCCAGGGAAACGGTGATGATCACCTCGCCCCGCTCGGTGAACTTGATGGCGTTGCCGACGAGATTGTTGAGGATCTGTTGCAGGCGACCGGCATCCCCCCGGACCCGCCGGCAGACGCCGGGCCGCAATCCCGCGGCGATTTCGATCCCTTTGGCGTGGGCCGATCCGGCCAGCAGCTCCAGTGAATGTTCCACGATGTCGTTCACATCGAAATCCTCGTGAACGAACGTGAGCTTGCCCGCTTCCAGCCGGGAGAAATCGAGGATGTCATTGATCACGGTCAGCAGGGCGTTGCCGCTGCTGCGGATGGTTTCCGCGAACCTTTGCTGCTGGGGCGTCAATTCCGTATCCAGCAAAAGACCGCACATGCCCACCACGCCGTTCATGGGCGTGCGGATTTCGTGGCTCATGTTCGCCAGAAAGCGGCTTTTGGCATGGTTGGCCTCCCGGGCCTCCGTGGCCGACGCCTCGGCCCGGTCGGTGGCCGCGGCCAGTTGCTCGTTGGTGAGCTGCAGGTCCTGCGTGCGCTCGGTCACCCGTTTCTCCAAATCCGCCCGGGCCAATTCGAGTTCCATGTCGCGCTCCTGAATCACGCTCAGCATCCCGTTGAACGTGTCCACCAGATGCCCCAGTTCGTCTTCCCCCGTCTTCTCGGCCCGCACCGCGTAGTCTTTCTCCCGCGCAATGCTGTCCGCGGCTTTCGCCAGATGCGTGACCGGAACGGAAATGACCCGCTGCATGCGCGTGGCAAGCACCAACGCCAGCAAACTCGCCCCGCAGAACAACCCCACGACAAACAACAACTGCCGGCGTATCGTGGCGTAAAATCCCAGCAGGTCGGTGCGAATAAACAAGAAACCGGACGTTATCCCGGCCCGTTCGACCTTTTGGTGGATCAAGATGTGTTCCGCCGTGACGCTGACACCGCCCGGTCCGGGTTGGGGCGGCTCGAAATGACCGACCGCCGTACCGACGGGTGTCCAGACGGCAAAAAGCTCGCCGGTCGGGAGATAAAGGCAGGCACCGTCCACGGCCGGCACGAAATGCAGCGCGGCCAGCGTGTTGGTGGCGGACTTAGAGTCACCGAAGTCGAGCGCGGCGGCGGAGTTGTCCGCGACAATCTCGGCCGTGACGGACAGATTGCGAATCAGCGCGTCACGGTAGCCGACAAACTGCCAGGCGAAGAAGGCCGTCGAGGCCACCAGCAGGGCGAGCAGGCACACGGCCATTGAAATCAGGATGATCTTGATCTTGATGGAAAAATTTCGCAGCGCTTTCATTTCGTCAGTTGCGGATCTTCGCGGCCAGTTTGAGCAGTTGTGCGTTCAACTGAATGCCGGCTTTTCGGGTCACGCCCAGATTGATCTCGAAACGCAATTTTGTTTCATCCAGGACGAAGCGAATCATGCCCCCCGCAACGGCGAACTCGGCGCATTCCCCCACGGTCAGCACGGCATTGCCCGCCAGCGCCGGCAGAATTTCGGGCAGCCGCTCGTCTTCCGAGGGACTGATGAACAGCAGATGGCACGTCGAGGCGTCCGCGACCGTGACGCACCTTTTCACCTGTACCTCACGGCCATTGACGGGCCGGGACTTGACGATCTCGGCCAACTTCTCGCCAAACGGATTCTCACCCAGCACCCCGATAACCATCGGCGAGTCCGGCCCGGCAAAATTGGTGGCCGGCCACTCGGCGTACTTGAGGAAGTTGTGGAGCCAGGCGGCCTTGAGCTGGTATTCGAGGGTCATTTCCGCCGCCGGAGCGGGGTGGGCGGAGCACAGCAGGATGAAGCCCACCAGGAAGGCGGCGCATTTCACGAAGCCGGTACAAGCGGAACGTTGGTAAACAGCGGCAGCGCGCAGCGGCGACACCGCTTTCGGGCGTGCCGATGATGGTAAAACGGCCGGGTGCGTGGAGCGCATAAGGCGGAAGCCTGCAGCCGGAGCGCGGTCTTCAGTCTGCGGGAACGTGGATATGCGGACTGGCTCGCGAGTATTTGAATGGGTGGTATTCACACGTAAAATACGGTTGAGTTTCGGTGAGTCGGGAAAGCGCGGAACCGCCGGCTGCGGGTGGACATCTCTGCGGACTGAAGTCCGCGCGCCGGGGCGTTGGTTGATAGCGCCAGCGTTATGGAGTGCGCCGGCTGGACGGCGCTTTGGATACCGTGGGCAGACCTGCTCACCGGCCATGAACCCCGGAGAATACCCACGGATGGCAGAGCCGACCCACGGATTCCGATTTGATTCCGGTCTCTTTCCCCATCCGTGGGGCGGCTCTGCCATCCGTGGGCGACAATCGGCATTCGGTTCATGGGAAGGGAAAGCCTCCAACGATTGGACGCGAATTGAGGCCATGAACCGGAGCGCCGGCATGTTGCCGGCTTATTCGCTGCCGTTGTCCCGTACGAT